>DASSWH010000242.1:0-6674 GCA_035705175.1 Pseudidiomarina sp. | reverse complement strand
ACTATGTCAGTCATCAATACCAACATTACCTCGCTGATTGGTCAGCAGAATCTGCAGAAGTCGCAGTCATCGCTGCAAACTTCGATGGAGCGTCTGTCTTCGGGCCTGCGTATTAATAGCGCCAAAGACGATGCTGCTGGTCAAGCTATCGCGAATAAAATGACCGCTCAAATCCGTGGTCTCTCGCAAGCACAACGAAATGCCAACGATGGTATTTCATTAGCACAAACCGCTGAAGGTTCTTTGAACCAAATCAACGACAACTTGCAGCGTATTCGTGAGTTGACTGTGCAAGCACAAAACGGCACCAACTCAGCAGACGACGTCGCGTCGATTCAAGCTGAAGTCGATGAGCGTTTAGCAGAAATTACTCGCGTTGTTGGCGAATCAGAATTTAACGGCAACGCACTATTTGACCCAGCCGCTGACTTCAATATTCAAGTCGGCGCAAAAGATGGTCAGGTCATTACTATTGCTGCGGCGACTCTCGCCTCAACTGCGTTTGACCTCGGCACCTTTGACGTCGCTACTGGCACCTTGGCATCACTTGATACGGCCATCGCTGCGGTTGACGGTACTCGTTCGAACTTAGGTGCGGTACAAAACCGTCTTGAGTCTGCTATCGACAATATCAGCACCACGGTTGCTAACTTGTCAGCTGCTCGTTCACGTATCGAAGATGCGGATTACGCTGTTGAAGTCAGCAACATGACTCGCGCACAGATCTTGCAACAGGCGGGTACTTCGGTATTAGCTCAGGCGAATCAGGTTCCGCAGGGCGTATTGTCACTGCTAGGCTAAGTTATTTATCTCCCATGCGCCCGTAGCGCGCTTCTCAGCTGCTTACTCGTGGAATACGGTAAGCAGCTTTTTTATACCTGCATATTCATTATTTCTTTATAAGCACTGACCAAGCGGTTGCGCACTTGCACACCCATTTCAAAGGCAAGTGAAGCCTTTTGCTTATCAATCATGACATCATTTAAAGATATATTGGGGTCGCCGAGCTGAAAGGCCGTCGTTTTCGCTGCGGCAGTTTGTTGCAGCTCGTTTATGCGTTCAATCGATTGCTTTAACTCACCCGCAAAGCCGCCTTTCTCTACGGTTGCTGGAGCCGCAGTCGGTTCAGCTCGAGTTTGAGCTTGCAAGCTTTGCATTTGCGCTATTGCGGTTTGAATTGCCGGTACACTCATGGGTTCTCTCCACTCTATTTCGCAGCCTAATGTACCAGCCCCATGAGAAAGCGAATGGATTAAATAACGCCCTAAAAGTTGCTTTTTCTGCCCTTTGACTTGACCCTGCATCCGCATAATAGCAATCAGAAAAGTCTCTGCAAGAAGCGATTATGGAAGCAACACAGACAGCTACAGCAGGCGTTGGCAACAACGTCAACCAATGGTTCGGGAAGCTCAGATCGAGCAGCCTGGTGCCATTACTATTGGGCGGCGCTGCCTTTCTCGGGCTCATCATCGCATTGTCACTGTGGGTCAGTGCGCCTGAGTATCGGGTACTTTACAGTAATCTGAGTGAAGCTGATGGTGGTCGCATCGTTAATGAACTTGAGGCACGTCAGATACCCTATCAATTGAATGGTACGAATACCTTATTGGTGCCGTCTGACCAAGTTCATCGGCTTCGTTTGCAACTGGCTGAACAAGGTCTCCCGCAAGGTGGAAATGCTGGGTTTTCATTGATGGATAATCAAGCATTTGGAATCAGTCAATTTGCTGAGCAAGTTAACTTTCAGCGTGCACTTGAAGGTGAATTAGCGAGTTCAATGGAGTCTTTGGGTCCAGTTGCTAAAGCTCGAGTCCATTTAGCGATGGCAAAAGCATCGGTTTTTGTACGGGAGAGAGAGCCAGCAAAAGCGTCGGTTGTTTTGACTTTGCACACGGGTCGAACTTTAGGCGACGGTCAGGTAAATGCGATCGTTCACATGGTATCGAGCAGTGTTCCAGAGTTGACCCCGGACAGCGTAACCGTGGTTGATCAACACGGTAACCTACTATCAAACAACAACCGTGATGATGCTCTCAGCGGAACTAAACTAAGCTATATCCATCAAGTGGAAAAGTCATACCAGGAGCGCATTGAGGGCATCTTAGCCCCATTTTTAGGGCAAGAAAATATACAAGCGCAAGTTGCTGCCAGCATTAATTTTGCGACGCGGGAAGCCACTGCTGAACGCTATAGTCCAAATCAAACTCCAGAAACCGCAGCTATACGCAGTATCCAACGCAATCTATCGATGCAAGGTATGACTGATGCTGCTGCCGGAGTTCCGGGTGCACTGTCGAATACACCGCCAGGAGTTGCAGCCTCACCTATCGAAGCTGACTCGGCCACGGTTGCAAACAATACGGACCCAGCGGGCACTGGCAACGCAGTCAACAATACCATGCAGCAAGATCAAGTCGTCAACTATGAAGTCGATCGCTTGGTTGAGCATATTCAACATGAGCGCGGTGAACTCGAACGCATTTCGATAGCAGTCGTGGTTAACCATCGACAAACCACAGATGAAGAAGGTGTAGTTAGTTGGGTACCTCGTAGTGAAGAAGAGCTCGATTATATCACTCGTCTCGTTCGTCAAGCGGTCGGTTTCAACGCCGAGCGTGGCGATCAGATTGAAGTTGTGAACAGCCGCTTTATGCCCGTAGTTGAGGATACCGAAGCTGAAGTGTCAGGGTGGCAAAACCCAGCGACACAACAATTGGCATTCACTATTGGTAAATATGTTGCAGCTGGACTTGGGATTTTGTTGTTTTACTGGTTAATCATGCGACCACTAATCAATCGCCATGTGCAAACGCCGATCGCACCTCAAGTCGATGGTGCTGGTGCAGCCCGCGCCAACGGTCGCGGTAACTTACGCGCTGTAGTCGGCGATGATGACGATAGCACCGATGGACAACGACGCGCCGGTCGTGGTTCGAGTCAGAGCGATCAAGCTGAAGAAGAAGAGTTGGATTGGCCTGACAAAACCAGCCAGCCAAACTATACCCGAGCGTTGAACAAAGCGAAGCAGCACGCTGCCGAAAACCCCAAGCAAGTCGCTCGAATCTTGCAAAATTGGATTAGTAAGGATGACGCAAATGGCAACTCCTAACGCAGCACCAATGACTGGATTGCGCCGCGCCGCCGTGATGCTCCTTATGCTCGAGGAAGAGGCTGCATCAGAAGTGTTTAAGCATTTTCCGCCGACTTTGATTCAGAAGGTTAGCAAGGAAATGACGCGCTTGGGTGATTTGTCACATCAAGACATTAAGACCGTTCTGGATGACTTCCATACTGAAGTGTCCAACAGCCCCTCGATGGATCGCTACGACGACTATATTCGTTCTGTTTTAACCAAAGCATTGGGCAATGAGCGCGCCAGCAGTTTGATTGAAGATGTACTTGACCAGCGCCATGGCGGCGTTGGTATTGATGCTCTCAATCTGATGGACACGCCCGAAGTTGCTGAAATGATTCGTGATGAGCACCCACAAATCATTGCAACCATTTTGATTCACCTTGACCGCTCGCAAGCAGCAGGTGTTCTTGAGCTCTTTGATGAGCGGTTGCGCAATGACGTGGTACTGAGAATCGCGACATTTACTGGTGTGCAGCCGGCTGCCTTGCAGGAGCTCACTGAAGTTCTCGGCGGTATGTTGGATGGTCAAAACTTGAAACGCAGCAAAATGGGTGGCGTTCGGACCGCAGCCGAAATCTTGAACTTGCTGAGCGCCGGTCAAGAAGATACTGCACTTGAAAATATTCGTGCCTACAACGATGAGCTCGCCCAGAAAATTATCGACGAAATGTTCCTCTTTGAGAACCTTCTGGATCTTGACGATCGCAGTATTCAAGTGGTCCTCCGTCAAGTCGAAACCACCGCTTTGGTGGTTGCACTCAAGGGCGCCGAAGAACCCCTCGTCGAGAAGTTCTTGCGCAATATGTCACAGCGTGCCGCTCAACTTATCCGCGAAGAAATGGAGACTCGTGGTCCCATTCGCTTGTCACAGGTTGAAGCCGAGCAGAAAGCTATACTGGCTGTGGTACGCCGGTTAGCGGACAGTGGCGAAGTGATGCTCAACAGCGGAGACGATACCTATGTTTAAACCGTTCAGCGTTACTGCAACCGCGCAAGATGATAAACCAGCCGCTCCGCAATTAGCAGACGATCCAGAGCAATGGCAAAGCTGGCGTCTCGGCGCTTTGACCACGCGTAAAACACAGTCTCCGCGTGTCCACGTAGATGCCACAGATATTGAGTTTGAACAACAATCTGAATTGCGCGTGCTCCGTGAGCAAGCATACCAAGAAGCTTACAGTAAAGGTTTGGCTGCGGGTCGCGAAGTCGGTCATAAAGAAGGGTTCGATCAAGGCTATGCCGAGGGGCAAGAACAAGCCCAGCATGAACTACAACAGCAGTTAGAAACGAGCGTCGCACCACTCCAGAATCTCGTGCAGACGTTTGAAGAAGCGCTTCGTGAAGTCGATACGGCTGTAGCAGAGCATCTTGTGCATCTAGCCTTGCAAGCAGGTCGCCAACTGGCTGGAGACGCATTAGAGACCAAGCCAGAAGCAGTTCTGGAGGTGGTTCACGAGCTCCTGCAACAAGATGAGACTTTATATAGTCCTGCCATTATTCATCTGCATCCGGCAGATTTAGATTTGGTTAAAACTCACATGAGTACAGACTTAGAACGTGCTCGTTGGCAACTTCAGGCTGATCCACGCCTCTCCCGTGGTGGCTGTCGCGTGGTCAGCAAAGCTGGCGAACTCGATGCCAGCATGGAAACTCGTTGGCAGTTGATTCAACAACAATTACGAGGCCGCAACTAACATGACGACCTCGAGCACCTCTCAATCACTCCACGAAAACTGGCAAGCTGCTCTACGCAGTGTATCTGATCGTGTGGGTCACGTTGCACCGTGGCAAGCCAGCGGACGCTTGGTGCGGGCAACGGGAATGGTGCTTGAAGCTGTCGGTGTACAATTGGCTGTAGGTAGTGCTTGTATGATTGTGACTGATCAGCAACGCATAGAAGCCGAGGTCGTCGGCTTTGCCGGCGATAAAACATTTTTGATGCCCATCGATAGTGTGCAAGGTCTCACGCCCGGCGCGCGCGTTTTACCCTTAAACAGTGGCGATGATCATCACCGTCGGTTCCCGCTCGGCAAGGCGCTGCTCGGCCGCGTTCTCGATGGCTCCGGTCGTCCACTGGATGGGCAGCCGCTCCCTGAGCGTTGTGAGTTTGGTAACTTGCATGGTGCCACTATCAATCCACTAAAACGTGCAGCTATTGATACCCCTATTGATGTCGGTATTCGTGCCATCAATGGGTTACTGAGCGTCGGTCGTGGACAACGAATGGGATTATTTGCCGGTTCAGGTGTTGGTAAATCGGTGCTGCTTGGCATGATGGGACGTTTTACCAAAGCCGACGTGATTGTAGTCGGCCTGATTGGTGAACGAGGTCGCGAAGTACAAGAATTTATTGATCACATCCTCGGCACTGAGGGTATGGCTCGCTCTATCGTCGTGGCTGCACCCGCCGACTCGACTCCATTGCAAAGATTGCAAGGCGCCGCGTATGCAACTCGTCTTGCGGAAGATTTCCGTGACCAAGGCCAACATGTGTTGCTGATCATGGATTCACTAACGCGTTATGCCATGGCCCAGCGAGAAATTGCTTTGGCTATCGGCGAACCACCTGCAACCAAAGGTTATCCGCCTTCGGTATTTGCGAAATTACCAGCGTTGGTCGAACGCGCCGGTAATGGCGAACTTAATGGTGGATCGATTACCGCATTTTATACCGTCTTAACCGAGGGTGATGACCAACAAGATCCGATTGCCGACTCGTCACGAGCCATTCTCGACGGTCACATTGTGCTTTCACGCGAATTGGCAGAATCCGGGCATTATCCGGCTATTGATATCGAGGCCTCCATCAGTCGGGTAATGCCATCGATTGTAAGCCAGGAACAAATACTGCATGCCCAACAATTGAAAAAGCTCTTTTCAACTTATCAACGCAATCGGGATTTGATCAGCGTGGGCGCTTATAGCCCCGGACACGACCCTCTGCTCGATAAAGCGGTGCAATTCTTTCCGAAACTCGAGCGTTATTTGCAGCAAGGCATGCAAGAACAATGTCAACTGAGCCAGTCACAACAAGCACTGGCTACAGTTATTGGAGGTCAATGATGAACCAGTCTACCCTCAGCTACTTAACTGAACAGGCTAAAACAGCCCGCGATGATGCTGCTAAATTACTGGCGACGGAACGGCATAACAAACAGCGAATCGCGCAACAGCTCGAGATGCTTAAAACCTACCGCAACGACTATGCAAGCGAACTACAACGGCAACTTTTAGATGGTTTAGCACCAGCAACAGTGGCTACTTTCCGGGCCTTTTTAACCAGTCTCGAGGACGCGATTGAACGCGCTGAGGCGACGTTAATGCAGCAAGACCAGCGGCTCGACAAATCACAGAATCATTGGCAGCAGCAACAACAGAAGTTGCAGTCTTTTAACACGCTGCAAAGCCGTCAGTCGAGTCGCGCGCTGCGTGATCGAATTCGTGCTGAGCAACGCCTTGCCGATGAATTTACAACCAACCTAACCGCTCGCCGGATTGTCGGCGCAGGCAATGGTTAAGGAGTGGGAGGCATGATTAC
>DASSWH010000241.1:0-5300 GCA_035705175.1 Pseudidiomarina sp. | reverse complement strand
CTCGGTGGTGTTTGGCGGATTCGCACCGCATGAGCTCGCCGTTCGAATTGATGATGCGCAGCCAAAGGTGTTGATTACAGCAAGTTGCGGCATTGAAGTGGATAAAGTATTGCCATACAAACCGCTGGTCGATGCGGCGTTGGAAAAATCATCTTATCAGCCACAGCAGGTTATTGTTTGGCAACGTGAGCAGTGTGTAGCTGAACTTCGTGCACCACGCGATTTGGATTGGCTTGATGCAGTTGAAGCTGTGACGCCGGCCGAGTGCACCGTGGTGCAGGCTACTGATCCACTCTATGTATTGTACACCTCGGGAACAACTGGAAAACCTAAAGGTGTTGTGCGCGATACGGGTGGGTATGCGGTTGCGTTGTACTACTCGATGGACTTGGTCTATGGCGTTGGCGCAGGCGATGTTCTGTTTACGGCATCGGATGTGGGCTGGGTAGTGGGCCATTCGTATATTGTGTACGGTCCCTTATTGAGTGGCGCGACGACCGTATTGTACGAAGGCAAGCCAGTTCGAACCCCAGATGCCGGAGCGTTTTGGCGTGTTTGCGCTGACTATAAAGTGAATGTCTTGTTTTCCGCACCGACAGCGTTCCGAGCGATCAAAAAAGAAGATCCACACGGCAAGTTGCTGGCAACCTATGATCTTAGCCATCTTAAACGTATCTATATGGCGGGTGAACGTCTTGACCCACCGACCTTGGAGTGGACTCAAGAGATGACCAGCAAGCCTGTTTACGACCATTGGTGGCAAACCGAAACGGGTTGGCCCATTTGCGCAAATCCAGTCGGTGTTGCAACCTATCCGATTAAACCGGGCTCCGCGACACTGCCGGTGCCGGGCTATGATGTTCGTATTTTAGCACCTGACGGTTCTGAACTTGGTGAGAACGAGCAAGGTGCCGTAGCCCTTAAACTGCCATTACCGCCTGGATGCTTAACGACCATTTGGGGCAATGAGGACCGCTTTGTTGACGGGTACTTGCATGAATTCCCTGGCTACTATAGTACCGGTGATGGGGGGTACAAGGACGATGATGGTTATGTGTTTATTATGGGCCGCACTGACGATGTTATTAATGTAGCCGGACACCGCTTATCGACTGGCGAAATGGAAGCCGTGCTCGCTACCGATGCAGCCGTTGCCGAATGTGCGGTGATTGGCATTCAAGACGAGCTAAAAGGTCAAGTTCCACTGGGGTTGGTGATCGTGAAAGATGGGGAACAGGTGACGGCGGCTGACTTACAGGAACGCCTAGTGCAGCGAGTGCGCTCAGAAATTGGTGCCGTTGCTTGTTTTAAACGCGTGCTAATGGTACCCCGTTTGCCGAAAACGCGTTCGGGTAAGATATTGCGGCGAGTATTGCGGCAACTCGCCGCTGGCACCGAGGTCGTGGTGCCATCGACCATCGATGATCCCCATTGTATTGAAGATTTGCGTGAACGATTGAGCCAGTTTGCGCGGTAAATCCACGCTCAAAATCAATCGTCACAGATCATTAGCGGCATCATTTTCAGGACGTTTTTTCGGCTTCGACGGCACATCTTTGTCTTTTTTGTTTGATGCGTCGGGAGGCTGGTCGTCGCGAGAAAATTGAGCCGGGATCTCGGCTGACCATGATTTCACATGCAAGTCACGTTGAGGAAACGGAATTTCTATGTCGTATTCTTCGAGCAAGGTGTGAATTTCCCACATAAATGCAGCTTTGACAGCCCCGGGTCGTTTTACTGCTTCGGGTTTTAACCACACCACCAGTTCGAAATTAATGGAGCTATCACCAAATTCGGTAAGCCAGACTTGTGGACCATTATTGTTGTCGTCGGAAAGCGTATGCGGAACTCGTTCAGCAGCCTCAAGGACAGCCTTTCGGACGAGTTCTTTATCAGAGCCATAGGCAACGCCAAACTCAATTTTTATGCGCCGCAGCGTGTCACGCATCGTCCAGTTGGTCACGCGGCCCGCAACAAACTCGGAGTTCGGCACAATGATATCGATATTGTCGTTGGTGGTGATCACGGTGCTACGAATATTAATTTCGCGCACTTCACCGGTTACGCCTGACTCGAGTTCGACAAAGTCACCGACCTTCAGGGTTTTGTCAAAGAGGAGGATTAAACCGGAACTGAAATTGCTAACCAGGGTTTGTAAACCAAAGCCGATACCGATACCGAGCGCGCTCGCAAAAATGGCGAACTTGGTCAGATCAATCCCCACCGATGCAACGGCGAAGAGAAAACCGATGAGCATGATCACATAATGAGTAATGCGATTGAGCGCATACAGCGATGATTCGGAAACCGAATTTCGGAAATGACCGATGCGGCTTAAAGCGTTCTGTACGATACGAGAAACGATATAAGCCACAATGACAATGACGACAAAGGTTAATATGGAGGAGTAGGTGAAGGACGTTTCGCCGACCTTAAACAACTCCGTATCAAGCCATGAAAAGGCAGCACTCAGGCTTTGCCAAATCGTATCCATCCCGGACTAACCCATTTGTGCTTGTAAATATAACTCCAGACCTAAGCGATCAATCAATTCCAGTTGCTGGCGCAACCAATAGGCATGATCTTCTTCGGTATCTCGCAGAATGCCGATGAGCATGTCACGGGTGACATAATCGCCCGCTTTTTCGCAAAACCCGATTACTTCTCGCAGGGTGCGGGCGTTGCCATATTCAAGCTCCAAATCATTTTTCAACATCTGTGGAACCTGATTGCCAATATTGTGCGGTTCCCGGCCGTCCATATCAGGTTTGCCACCTAAGAAAAGCATACGGCGAATGAGTAGGTCGGCGTGGCCACGCTCGTCATCAACTTCATGGTTGATGCGTTCATAGAGCTTCATCAGCCCCATGTCTTCGTACTGACGAGAATGCGAGGTGTATTGGTCGATAGAGGTAAGCTCATAAGCGAGCAGGCGATTGAGTTGTTCAACAATGGCTGATTTATCTAAATTCATTCGACTACTCCGACTCTAATTTGGTTTGCAGGTAGGTGGCCGCACCGAGACCTTTGATTAGACTCAGTTGAGTATCTAACCAATCGTAATATTCTTCTTGTTGTTCTAGTATTTCATTGAGCATGTCGCGACTGACGTAGTCTTGAACGTCCTCGCATTGCCCAATGACACCTCGAATCACTTGAATATCTGCAAGCTGTACTTTGCAGTCGAGCTGCAGCATTTCCTCCGGTTCTTCACCGATGTAAAGTTTGCCGAGATCCTGCAAGTTCGGAAGTCCGCCCAAAAACAGCAAGCGCTCGATAATGTCATCTGCATGCTTCATCTCGTCGATGGACGCTTTGTAGGCAGACTTATTGAGTGCTGCAAAGCCCCAGTTTTTATACATACGAGCATGCAAGAAATATTGATTAATTGCGGTCAGTTTATGAGTAAGGACTTTATTCAGCCCTTGCAGGACGCGTGGTTCGCCTTTCATCGGGTACTACTCCTGTCACTAGATATTCGTCTAGCTTAAGTGTAGCACACCGTCATTGGCAAGAGGGGTTGTTGTTGGAGGCGCGCATTCCGCTCGTTGACAGCTTCACTCAGAACATCTTTGGCACAAGTTGTACAGCAACCACATTGGGTTGCGACGCCATACTGCTGACGTAATTCACGCATAGAGCTCACACCATCTGCGACTGCTGCGCGAATGGTTTTATCAGTGACGCCTTTGCATAAACATACGTACATAGTTGACTCCAGTTGAAACTGAAGTAAATGATAACGCAAACAGGAATGATTCGCAATAACAAAGATAGTGAACGGTGAATAGTGAACGGTGAATAGTGAATAGTGAACAGAAAAAACGATGGGTTCTTTTCACTATTTACTGTTCACTATTCACTGGTAGTTAGAGCGAGATGATCAGCAGGATGATGTGAAGTGCTACTACGGTGAAGGTTAACTGTCCGCGCATTGCCACGTACCATTCGTGCTCGGCGAGATGGCGACGTTCGTAGTTGAGCCAGAACAGATGTAGGACCGCAAGCCAAGCAAGTGTGGCCAACGAGGACAACCAAGCGGATGCGGCCAACGCTGCGAAAGCCAGTACCGGCGGCATCATGCACCAGCCCAACCGCCGGCTAGTCGCCGCACTGGGTTGAGCCATTTGCAGGCCCCAGTGGACGCCGGCGAGGAAGCTAATAATGGCGACACTGTAATAAATAAACCATTGAATAGCAGTAGCGCCATAAACATCGAGCAAGCCAGCTAGTGCCAGCAGCAAAAACGGGATGAGGCCGGCAAAACCGAGTCGTTGTGCAAATTGCTGCTGTTGTTCGTTCATACCGCGAATCCTGTTCTCAGAAGATAAATGGTATAGCCGACATAGCAGAGAATAAAGATCATGCCATGCACGCGATTGAGACGATTTGGGCGACCGACTCGGAATGCAAATACCGCCAATAAAAAGGTCAGGATGAACATTGCTACCCAATCGCGACTGACGACCAGAGGTTCAAGTGCAATCGGGTTTATGACCCCGGCTAGGCCAACTACGGCAAGTGTATTGAAAAGGTTCGAGCCAATGACATTGCCGATAGCGAGATCGTGTTCGTTTTTACGGACAGCCGCAATTGCAGAGGCGAGTTCGGGGAGCGATGTACCGATAGCGACCACGGTCAAGCCAATGACCAAGTCACTTACACCCAATGCGGTCGCGATATCAACAGCGCCCCAGACCAGTAAACGAGAACTGATGATGAGTAAAATGAGACCAAGAACCAACCAAAAGATAGCTTTATTCAGGGGGAGCGCATGTTCTTTCAGCTCAACCTCAAACTCATTACTGAGCGTATCGTCTTTGCCACGCATCCCCTGGTAGATACTCCAGCCCAAGTAGGTCGCGAAAAACGCGAGCATGAGCCAACTCTCTTGAGTGGTAATGATACCGTCCCAAATCGGGGCCAATACGCCAAGAGTAAATAACAGTAGAATTGGCATTTCGCGTTTGAGCACTTGGCTACTCACGGCTATTGGCGCGAGTACCGCGATGATACCCAAAATTAATGCGATATTGGTAATGTTGGAACCAAACGCATTACCGAGAGCAAGTCCAGGGTTCCCTTGCGACGAAGCTAAGGCAGAAACGACCAATTCAGGTGCTGAAGTTCCGAAGCCGATGATGACCATACCAATCAACAGCGGTGGCATCCCCAAATGACCAGCGGTTGCCGCTGCCCCATCAACAAACTTATCCGCGCTCCAGACTAAGATAATCAGACCAACAACAACGGCAACGATAGCTAACAACATAAAATAGTCCATGAATGAAAAACTTGCG
>DASSWH010000240.1:0-9434 GCA_035705175.1 Pseudidiomarina sp. | reverse complement strand
ACAACCGACGGCAAAGTCGACCTGCCATTCGTCTAAATAGACAGGCATGGCTCCAGCGCTATGGGCTAGATCGACAATGACCAAAATATTGTTCTCGTGCGCAAGTCGTGTCAATTCAGCAATGGGGAGGCGTCGTCCAGTGCGAAAATTCACTTCGGTCACCAGTAACACCGCAACATCGTCATTTAATTCAGAGCTCAGGGAATTTTCCTCGACCAACTGGAGTTCACAGTTCCCTTTGCCGAGTAAGTCTTGTAAACCTTGTACCATGTACAAATCCGTCGGGAAGTTATCGACGGTTGAAAGTACTTTATGGCGTCGCTCACCACGCGCAGTTTGCACCGACAACGCAGCCACCAAAGTTTTGGTGAGGTTCACTGAAATCGAATCACAGCACACTACTTGTCCGGCGGCCGCACCAATCAGTGTACCAATACAGTCACCGACCCGAAGCGGCAAGTCTATCCACTGGTGAGCATTCCAACTGGTGATTAAGTCGCGTCCCCACTCGTGCGTGACCGTTTGGTTGATCCGCTCTTGTGCCGCATGTGTGAGCAATCCGAGCGAGTTCCCATCTAAGTAAATGGTGCCCTCTGGAATGATAAACCGTTCGCGTACATGCGCTAGAACGTCTTCGCTGTCGAGCTTGCGCGCAGCCGCTTCATTAATCATTCAAAACCTCGTTGAGTAAACTAACAAACTGCTCAAAAGCAGGAGTCCCAGGGTGGACAAAATCAAAGTGGCCGGCAGCGGGGATAGCCATTTTTCGAGCCTCGGGTAAGGCGTTAGCTTGTGCTACGGGCACGATAGTGTCGGCTTCACTATAAAGAAGAATGGTATTGTCAACCGCAGGATGTTGTGACGGGCTAGCAACCATGTACTCCACCGGCAGTTGTGCAGGATCCCCACCCATGAAGCTGGTTGCAGCTTGTTCACAGCCGCTATCACCGGCGCCATAGGCAGCCATATCTGTAATCGCTGCCAGACCGATGACCGCTTGCAAGTTGAGTTCAGTTTCTTGGGCGGCAAGCAAGGCGAGGTGTCCCCCGGCTGAATGTCCCGCTAACACGACTTTGCTGCGATCTAACTCGGCGGGTGCCGCTGCTTGTAAGGCTCTCAGTCCGGCTTGAACATCGAGCATCGAATACGGCCAGCCGCCGCCAGTTTCGCCAGTCCGCCGGTATTCAATTGACCAAACTGCATAGCCGCGTTGGGTAAGCGCTGTGGCGAGGGCGTGTGTATGCTTACTATCATAGGCTGAAAGCCAACACCCACCATGGACAAAGGCAACCACGGGTACCGGATTCTCAGGTGTTGCTTCACGCGGTAACCAAAGCTCTGCAAATTGATGCGGAGAATCACCGTAAGAGAAGCTATCCAACGGTGTGCCAGTCGGTAACTCGGTCACTGCCGAGTAAGTCACTTGTGGCTCAGTCGCCGAGTACTCTTGTGCCATGATAGGCACGGTTAACGTACTGCAAATTAGCGTAAATAGAGTGGTCAACGCAGGTGAAAAGTGACGATTGGTGCGCATGTGTACTACCTCGAAATCAAGACTTAGGTGTAGTGCATCTGAATGCTGAAAAAATAGAGAAAAACCATACAAGTTATCCCTGATAAAGACAATAAAATCTTCTGAAAATCCGCGCGAAGAAGCGTACAATATCAGCACTTCATCTGGTATCTGCAAGGATTTCACATGGCTCAACAGCATATTGTCGTAGTTGGGGGTGGCGCAGGCGGTTTAGAGTTGGTAACGCGTCTGGGTAAACAGTATCGAAAGGACACCAATGTGCGGGTTACATTGGTTGATAGAAACCTCACCCATGTTTGGAAGCCACTCTTGCATGAAGTCGCGGCGGGTGCATTGGATGCGGATATTGATGGCGTGGATTATCGTGTGCAAGCCGCTGTTGCCGGGTTCCATTTCCAACCCGGTGAGTTAACGTCAGTCGACCGCGCACAGCAGCGCATTACGTTGGCTCCTATCTACAATGACAAAGGCGAACCGGTAGTCGCGAGTCGCACTATCGAGTACACCAAGTTGGTGCTTGCTGTAGGCTCAGTGACCAATGATTTTGGTACCGAAGGCGCTGCGGAGCATTGCTATTTTCTCGATAGTGTCAAACAAGCCACACGGTTTCATCACACGTTGATGAATACCTTTCTGTCGTTGCAATCGCAGCGTTATCCGCAACCGCTGCAAGTCGCCATTGTGGGTGGCGGAGCAACCGGCGTAGAGCTTGCGGCTGAATTGCATAAATCGGCCGAATTGATCCGGGCCTATGGCTTTGAAGATTTCGAACTCACGCAGTTGCAGATCACGCTGATTGAAGCCGGACCAAGAATTCTACCAGCATTGCCAGAACGTCTCGCGTTAGCGGCGCAACATGAACTCGAACAGCTCGGCGTGACGGTATTGGTAGATACTGCGGTCACACGGGTAACCGCTGCGGCATTTGAAACCAAGGCAGGAACGACCATTCCAGCGCCGCTGAAAATCTGGGCCGCTGGTGTTAAAGCCCCCAATTTCTTGAATAAAATTGACGGACTCGAGTTTAACCGCGCCAATCAAGTGGTTGTGCGCGAAACGCTGCAAGCGAACACCGACGAGAATCTCTACGTGATCGGAGACTGCGCGGCCTTCACTCAGGCCGATGGTTCGCGCGTGCCGCCGCGCGCGCAAGCTGCGCATCAAATGGCCACGATATGTGCGCGTAACATCATTCGTCAATTGAGTGGGAAGAAGCTACAGCCTTTTGTTTACCGCGACCGCGGCTCATTGGTGTCGCTCAGCAGTTACTCAGCAGTTGGCAGTTTAATGGGGAATTTAACCCGTGGTGCCATGATGGTCGAAGGCTGGCTCGCACGAATTATGTACAAATCACTTTATCGGATGCATCAAGTGGCCGTACACGGTTATTTTAAAACCTTTCTCTTTATGCTCGTGCAGGGTATCAACCGGCGTTTGCGACCAAAACTGAAACTTCATTAAATTTGCTTACGCTTGGTTACAGATTGAGCGTATTCCTCAGTACACCTTTTGTCGGGTAGTGCCACATAATTGCACCATGAGACATCTCGATGGTCGAGATGAATTTTTCAGGGCGTTATGATGAAGCTTCAAGTAATGGGATTGTTAGTGTGTGTGGGTGTTGTCACGGGTTGCGTGCCGCAAGCGAGCTCGTCTGAATCGGTTTACGTATTGGATGATGTCAAGCGATTCGCAGCATTGATTGAAACGGCTGAACACCAACCTACTGAGCAGGATATCGACAACTTCTATCTAAAGCCGGGCAGCCGTGGAGTGGAGATTTTCACTCCGCATCGGATTAAAGATGCGCACAATCTGCATCAACATCTACTCGCCAACCGCAAGTATTATGACCGCGCTGCGACACTGTGTTTACCGGCTGCCGAATCTATCCAAGCAGAAGCGACAGCCGTGCTTGAACGTGCGGCCATGCTGCTGCAACAAGACGAAGTCGCACCAATTTATGTGGTAATGGGCGCTTTCAATTCGGGCGGCACGGCGAGCAGCGATGGCTTAGTCTTAGGGCTGGAAGTGATTTGTAATCAAGTGCAAACAGCGGCAGAAGCCCGTGAGTTAATCGCCGCATTTGTTGCGCACGAAATAGTACATGTTTATCAAATACGAAATGTATCGCGGCAGATGGCTTCGGCGCCCACAACAGTGCTGAGTCAAAGTCTCGTGGAGGGGTTCGCCGATTACATTGCTGAGCGTCTGCAAGGCCAATTGAGCAGCGCGGAGCGCGAGCGATACCAGTACGTGGTTGAACATGAACAAGCGTTGTGGAACGAATTCAAAACTCAGCTCGATAGTGAAACTTTACAACCCTGGATGTACGCTGGAGACGTAAATGGACGTCCAGCTGATTTGGGCTACAGCATTGGCAAACGCATTGTAGCAGCCTATGTCGCTAATGCGGACAATGAAACAGACGCGTTGCAGGAACTATTGAGTTTCTCAGATCCGCACGAAATATTACGCAAAAGTGGTTATGGACTAGCGTTTTAAATCAAGCCGGATTCAATAGCTTTGAGCACAGCACGGGTGCGATCGCGCACACCGAGCTTGGCTAGAATCGTAGAAACCTGGTTCTTGACCGTGCCTTCTGATTTAAACAAGGCTGCAGCAATCTCCCGATTGCTGCAGCCCGCAGCAAGCAGTCTTAGTATCTCGATTTCTTTACTACTGAGTGGCTCAAGCAGGGGCTCGTCATTGTGTTGACCGCGCAAACCTTGTAATCCAGATAAAATGCGCTCAGTCACGGTGGGATGGATCAGGGTTTCGCCTTGAGCGACCGCGAGAATGCCATTGATGAGGACTTCCAACGAGACGTCTTTCAATAAGTAGCCTTTTGCACCAACCTCCAGCGCCTTCAATATCAACTGATGATCGTCGAAGGTCGTCAGCATGAGTACCGGGATAGTGACACCCTGCTGTTTCATCGCTTCAACCGTAGCAATACCATCGCGTCCGGGCATGCGAATATCCATTAGGATCACATCAGGTTGACAGGTTGATATCGCTGCGAGTGCCGCGTCGCCACTGCTAGCTTCACCCACTACTTGTACACGATCGTCCAGTTGGAGCAAGCTGATAATACCTTGTCGAACCAGATTTTGGTCGTCGACGATTAGTACGCCAATACTCATGTGTCGAGCCTCGCCTGTGCTGCGATACGGAGAAAGCCAGCAGAACTATCCACGGTGCAATCACCGCCAATGGCAGCCCAGCGCTCACGCATACCGAGCAGGCCATTACCTGGAGTGATATGCACTGCGGCCTTGCCATTATCCGAAATATCGAGCCGCAGTTGATCGTCGGCTTGCTTGAGAATAATGGTCATCTGTGTGGCGTAGCTGTGCTTGAGTGTATTGGTGATAGCTTCTTGCGCCGTTCTCAACACCGTCTCTGCAAGACTTAAGTCCGTTATTTCAATGGGCTCATCACAGACTACCTGCACCTGCAGCGGAGTCACTGTAGTAGCGAGTTGCTGCAATGATTCGCACAACTTTAAATGCCCTGAATCGCGAATCTCCGAGACGGCCTCTCGTACATCGGCCAGTAATAGTTTTGCGATGGCATGGCAACGCTCAACTTGTTCGCGAGCTTCACCAGTGGTCTTGTGGCTGGCAATTTGCAGATTGATGGTTAAGGCGGTTAAGTGGTGGCCGAGTAAGTCATGAATATTGCGCGAAATTCGAAGGCGCTCATCTTGCTTGCTGGCGGCAGCTAATAGCGCTTGAGTTGAGCGCAGCTCACGGTTCACAGCCTCTACCTCAGCACGCGCTTTACGTTCGGTCAGTTGCGCTTGCATAGTCATCATGGCGAAGAGATTAAAAGTCCAGAACAACACTGCCGTCAGCCAACTGCCGGAAACGTTCCAGTAATAGCCGTATATCAACCATAACGGTAGCGTCCACACCACGGATAAAGCCACGGCGCGGTTGAAGGGCATAAAGTAGGGAATTTGTGCGGACCAAACAACGGCGTAAATGGCGACGTAATTGAACGGCACCAGAAAATAACACGCGATGATGATGCCGTATTGGGCAATGACGGACCCGGCGCGCTGACGAACGGTTCGGGCTGGATGCTCGTCCGTAGTCGCATATTCAAACAGCACAAAAAACAGCACCATGAGTGCCGCGGTACCGGCAATATGCACCATGCTAAACGAGTCATTGACGGCAAGAAACCAAAGAGCGCTCGCACTCACCAGTAGCCATGTAATGAAGGCTGCAAAGCGGTCAAGTCCGAAGTATTGATGAAATTTTTGGAGCCATTTGTTCATGCCAGCAGTATTGCACGTTGCTGCATTCAGGCAATAGGCCAAAAGTCATTTTTCATATTGTGACTTGTGGCACTGAAAGGAATTGCGAACCGGACTTAAAGTAGAGCATAGCTAATAAGGGCTGAGGAGGCTCACTATGTTTACTTTACATCAATCGTTGTTTTGGCTGCATATTGTATTCGGGACGATGGCACTTATCTTGTTTTGGGTGCCCGTGTTCACTAAAAAGGGCGGTTTGAATCATCAACGGTTTGGTCGCTATTACTCTTGGGTGATGTACACCGTGTCTTATTCAGCCATCGTTATGGCAATCATGGTGCTGGTGAACCCAGAAGCCGTAAAGCCCGGGATGCTCACCAATGCGACGAACCCAGAACAAGTCATGATGTTCGTGCGTAATTTTTGGACCCTACTACTCTTCCTGGGTCTTTTAGTTTTGACGGGAATTCGCTACGGCAATCTTGTCATGGAATGCAAAGCCAACCGTCAGCCGTTGCGTACATGGCATCATTTGGCGCTGCACATGAGTCTGCTGATCGGAAGTTTATGGCTGCTGTACATTTACTTCTTTAATCAAGGCATTATTCTTCATCTGATATTCGGTGGCTTGGGTGTCGTCAGCGTGATCCAGACTTTTCGATATATATTCGCTGCAGAAATTACGCTGGCGCAGTTATGGAAAGAGCATATGGAAGCAATGGTTGGTACCGGTATTGGCGCCTACACAGCTTTCCTGACCTTTGGTACGCGCCGTCTATTTAGTGAAATGGGCGACTGGCAATGGTTGTTCTGGATTATTCCTGGAGTTGTTGGTGCCACTGCTATTACGCTGCTTTCGAAACAATATGAAACGAAATTTAAAGGCAAAATGGCGCCGAAATCACGAAAAAATGCGACTACAGCATAAACTTTTTCAGCGGTGAACTATACTTACTAGTAGGCAAACCAGTGCGTAAGGAGGTTACCATGCGTCTAATCATTGCCTGTCTTGCTGCTGCAGTCGTAGTGGGGTGTACTCAAACACCAACTACGAGCATGAAACAACACGTTGTCGATGAAAATTATGTAGCGATGATAGAAAAAGCTGCGGAAGATAATTCATCACGCGTGGAAGTAATCTGGGTTAACCCGCCGACTCAAGTTGTGGCTAAAACCGACAATATGAAGCCGTAGGGCTAATCCATTAAAGACAGGGATGTCTTTTTATTCCTGTTGAAACCGAGCCTCAATGGCTTGGTGGAGTTGCTTTTTTCCGCCCAACATAAAGACAACCTCTGCGACCACAAACAAAGGTCCAATTGCTAAACCCATAATATCGTCCACAAAGGCCGGCTTTTTCCCTTCAAAATAGTGGCCAATAAATTGAAATATCCAACCCACCACAAACATGCCAATACCCGCTGTTAGCCAAGCGGCCGTTCCCAGTTCAGAGATACTGGCACCAAACCAAACGGCTAACGCAAGCAATAGCGTCATCAATAGTCCCAGCGCAACATCTAAGTAGAGATAAAAAAGCGCTGCGGCGAGGCTGACTATAAAAGCAGGTGATAGCGACATATCGGCGACCACAAAGGTCGGCCGTGCAAGCAGCGTTTCAATTCCCAGCACAATCAGCGGAATACCAACTAGGTGGGTCATGATGTTGCGTTGATCACGGTGGTATGCCGCGTAACCAGCAAGATGATCAGTTATCGTTTTCATTGTTGCTCACCTCGAATGAAGCTGTCAGTATAAAAACATTATCACAACGTACAGAGATTGCTAGCTATGCGTGAACAATTGGAACGCCGCGCATTTTTACTTTTACTCGCCGCAGTCACCATTGCGTTCGGGTTCATATTAGAGCCATTTTGGGGGGCGATATTCTGGGCCTGCGCTATTGCAGTTATTTTTGCGCCCGTTCAAACGTTGCTTGCGCAAAAGCTGGGAGAGCGCCCCAACACTATTGCACTGATAACCCTCATGATTTGTATGACTATTGTGGTTATTCCGGTTATTTTCCTCTCGATTGCATTTGTTCAGGAAGGCGTTCAATTCTATCAACGTGTCGATTCGGGAGAGATCGATCCGAAGCAGATTTTCACTCAGCTTCGTGATGCTTTTCCGATAGTTGACCGCTTATTGTTGGAACTAGGAATCGACACTGATGGATTAAAAGAAAGGCTATCGACTGCAGCGGTTGAGGCGAGTCGATTTCTTGCGAAAGAGACCTTCACTATTGGGCAAAGCACGTTTAGTTTTTTCATTAGTCTTGCGTTGATGATGTACTTGGCTTTCTTCCTACTCCGAGACGGATCTAAATTAGTTGCACTACTGATTCGTGCCTTGCCTTTAGGTGATGACCGCGAACATGCATTATTTAAAAAGTTTGCTGAAGTGACGCGGGCTACTGTGAAGGGAAATCTTGTCGTCGCTATCGTACAAGGTGCATTGGGTGGCGTTATTTTTTGGTTCCTCGATATTCCAGGTCCGTTGTTATGGGGTGTGGTGATGGCCTTCTTATCTCTGATTCCTGCGGTCGGCGCTGCGATTATATGGTTCCCAGTGGGGCTTTATCTATACGCCACCGGAGATTGGGTGAGTGCGACGGTCCTGATGGCCTTTGGCGCCGTGGTCATTGGCTTAGCGGACAATTTATTGCGACCACTATTGGTGGGCCGCGATACCAAGCTGCCTGACTATGTGGTGCTGTTTTCAACCATTGGTGGTATCACTTTGTTCGGTATCAACGGATTTGTAATCGGGCCTTTGGTCGCTGCGCTCTTTATGGCGACTTGGCAGATCTTTATGACCGAGTTTAATACCGATCAATAATCTGATGGTCAGAGCACTTGTGCATCAGCAGCATCGCTGCTGAGCACAGGGCGATGATAGCCACCGCTGACACCATGGTGACTAAAGACCCACTGCCAGACTTGTAAATCGCGGGCGCGAAAAGCTCCCGCACAGGACAGTAAATAGTAGCGCCACATACGCACAAAAGTATCACCTTTGTCGGCACGTATCTCGTCTTCGTGGTTGGCAACATTCTGATACCATGCCATTAAAGTCGGGTCATAATCAGCACCAAAGTTATGGATATCTTCCGCACAAAATAGATCGCGTGAAGCGTTGTCGATGTGGGCTAAGCACGGCAACTCACCGTTCGGGAATATGTACTTGGCAATCCAGGGGTCCGTGCCCTTGGCGTCTCGATTGCGTCCGATGGTATGCATCAAGAATAATCCAGGTGAATGCAAACAGCGTTTAGCAACCTCCATATAAGTGCGATAATTGCGTTGGCCCACATGTTCGAACATGCCCAAGCTGACAACGGCGTCAAACTTCTCGTTGAGATCGCGATAATCTTGAAGTCGAAATTCGATCGGAAGCGCTTGGCATCGTTGAGCGCCGAGTTCTGCTTGTTCTTTGGATACGGTAATGCCGACACATTCCACGCCATAGTGTTCGGCCGCATACTGCATGAATGAGCCCCAACCGCAGCCGATATCCAGGACGCGCATGCCCGGTTGCAATTGTAGTTTCTGACACACTAATTCGAGTTTATGTTCTTGTGCTTGAGCAAGGGACTGGGCGTGGTGCCAATAGCCGCAGGTGTATACCATGCGCGGG
>DASSWH010000239.1:0-7085 GCA_035705175.1 Pseudidiomarina sp. | reverse complement strand
GAAGGCTATTTGTGGCTGGCGACTTGGGAAGGGCCAGTTCGCTATAATGGTCGAGAATTCGTGGTATTTGATGATATCGATGTCACTAAAATGCCAGAGCAGGGCGCTCTCGATCTAGCAATCGACAAAAATACGAACACTGTTATTGTCGGTGGTCCGCGTGGTGGCCTCGTTACTTTTGATGGTCAGACTTGGCAACCAAATAACTTAGATAGTGGCTATGTGTTCGAGACCGTTATCACTGAGTCTGGTGAGCGTTGGGCAGCCACTGCAAACGGCGTATTCAGAATTGATACCGATGGTACCCACGATCATTACACTATCGCCGATGGTCTTCCCGCGGACTTTTCATTTCGTCTCTACGCGGCACCTGACTTGGGTAAACGGCAACCTCGTTTGTGGGTGGGTACGGAGAGCGGTGTAGCCTATTACGATGGCGTATCTAATCAATTTATTCCAGAGCGTTCACTTCCAGCAGTTCAAATACGGGCGATTCGACTGATCTCAAATGGCATGATGGTTGTCGCATCTGACGATGGACTGTTCTATCAAAACCAGCCGGATCAGCCCTTTCGACCATGGCCACAACCAGTTCATGGACCGATTACCGCCATTGAAGAAGGTCCTGAGGGTTGTCTGTGGGTTGGAACTTTTGAGTACGGCTTAGGACGAGTATGCTCAGACTCGCAAGACTGGATTAGTGTCGCAGACGGGCTGCCGAATTCTCATGTGCTTGATATCTTTCGAGACCGAGAAAATAACATGTGGGTTTCGACCCACGGTGGTTTTGCGCAATTACGTGATTCGCTCTTTACCAGCTTTACGCCAAATCAAGGCCTCAAAGGCTCCTATGTGCGTTCCATTAACGTCGATAATGACGGCGTCATGTGGGTTGGTACCAACGATGGTATTAGTCGGCGAGCTGGACAAGGTTTTGAGGCTGTTGAAGGGGACGCCATTCTTGAAGCTTTATCGGTCTTGTCGTTAGAACCTGTTGGTGACGATACTCTCTATGTTGGCACTTACACTGAGGGTGTTTTGCAACTGACAGATGGGCGGGTAACTGCCCAGTTGGGTCGCCAGCAAGGGTTAAGTCATAGTGAGGTTCGGGTGGTGAAAGCCATCCCTGACACGAACTTGCTGCTGCTCGGCACGCCAAACGGATTGCTAGTGGCTGAGGGGGCGCCGGGGAACATTCGCACACGCAAGCACTATACCATCGCCGATGGGATGGCTTCAGATTTCGTCACATCAATTACTATTGATGCAAAAGGCGCTCTCTGGGTAACGTCAACCTCAACGATGACCTATTTCGAGCCGACCGATCAGCCCTACACCTGGCGTCCTCAACCCATCGATTTAGCTGCATTCACGAATGCGCGTAATACTTTTGCCGGCGTGTATCATGCGGGGCGTGTTTGGTTTGCGACCGATCAAGGGTTATTAACGCGGTCATTAGACACGGCCGATTGGCGATGGCTTTCGCGTCGGGACGGGCTGCCATTCGATAAGTCGTTTACGATCAACTTCGATAAATCCGATAATCTCTGGCTCGGCGGTTCGCGAGGAATTCTGCGAATTCCGGCGACCGATCTGCAGCGTTGGCTTCATGATGAGCTCAAGGACGTAAGCTATCAGTGGTTTACCGAGGCGGATGGTATGATTAGCCGGCAATTAACAACGGGTGGACCAGCCTCCGTTCTTGATCAGGATGGACATATTTGGTTCGCAGCCGCACTCGGTGCAGTTGCGGTCGATCCCAATCAAGTAGAAGACCATGGCGTGCAGTCACCACCTGCCGTCATTGAATCTGTGCGTACGGATACTGGGCCGATAGTTGACGGCGGTGAACTGGATCCGAACAGCAATCGTGTCGAGTTTAGGTACGTTGGCCTCGGTTATTACATGCCTGAGCATATACTGTACCAAGTCCGGTTACATGGCTTTGATGACCATTGGATTGACCGTGGGCGTATCCTCAATACCGAGTACACCTCATTGCCAGCCGGTGAATATACATTCTCAGTTCGCACTAAATACCCCGGTGGTCAGTGGTCTTTGCCCACTGATTTTCATTTTCATAAACCAGCCTATTTCTACCAGCAATCGTGGTTCTGGTTTGTTTTCGTGATGACGGTGATCGCACTTACTGCAAGTTCGGTGCATTGGCGAATTCGAGCACTCGAGAACACGCGTAAGCGATTGCAAAAAATGGTTCGCGAACAAACGCAGGAATTAGAGACACTAGCGTTACAAGATGCTCTGACAGGTTTGGCAAACCGCCGTGCGTTCGATCAACGTTTAAGTGAGGAAGTCCGTCGTGGTAAACGACATGAAGCAAGCTTAACGATTGCCTTATTGGACCTCGATCACTTTAAAGCGATCAATGACCGATATTTGCATACCGGTGGGGATAAAGTTTTGCGGCAGATCGCGCAACTTATAGTGACGACAGTACGCGATATTGATGTTGTTGCGCGCTGGGGTGGCGAAGAGTTTGCCGTTATTCTGCCTCACACGAATGTTTATGAAGCGCGTCGAATTTTAGAGCGTGTACGAATTGCAGTCGAAGAGGCTCAGTTCGAAGATTTTGGTCGTGACGCCCATGTAACCGTCAGTATAGGTATTGCAGAGTTACAGCGTGAAGAATCGCCGGAAGAGTTACTGAAGCGCGCCGACAGAGCGTTGTATCACGCCAAAGGCGATGGCCGCAACTGCCTTGTCGTCGACACTGCGGCGCTCGGTTCCTGAGGGACTATACTTTTGCCGACGGGCGGGCGTTGATGCGATCGTACCAAGCCTTTAAGTTCGTTTGATCGTCACCGATGCGAATTTTCACCACGCGGGCAAACGCAATGGTGGTGTAGGCATTAATGTCGGCTGCGGTGAAGCGGTCACAACAAATATACTCTTTGCCTTCCAAATGCTTGTCGAGAAATTTCATAAACTCGCGCACTTGATTCAGACATTCGGCGCCGTATTCAGGAAACACTTTCATGCGGTCTTTGAAGTAGCCACTGGTGTGCTGAAAGCCCATACCTGTTGGAGTCATGAAATAAAACTCGATCCACCGTAGCCATTGCTCGATTAGCGCTTGCTCTTTGGCATCGTTACCGAGCAAGGGCGTTGTTTCGGGGTGAGACGCCTCGATATAACGACAAATCGCCATGGTTTCTGCCAAGCATGTGCCATCATCTAATTGCGCAACGGGTACCTTTTTCATGGGGTTCATGGCAACGAAATCAGGAGTGAGGTTCTCACCCTTCGCGATATCAACTTGAATGCACTCAACCTGATCCAATAATCCCTTTTCTGCTAAAAACATGCGCACCCGACGTGGATTTGGTGCGGTAGCCGTTTCATAGAGTTTCATAGTGAATCCTTGTGTATGTAGTACTGCGATAATCGTTTCGTTTACTATACGCGTAATGTCAGTAAAGCTATCACAAGGTTTCAGCAGTTTCGATGTCGATCATTACCCGTGAGTATTTTCGCAACGGTCCGCCTCACCGCGCCGGTGCCGACGTATCCTTCCAAGATATCCGTTCTATCTTTGGATTCTACTCCATTCGTATCGGACGTTGGGTGACGGCTACTGAACAGCAACACGCGGCAAACCTGTTTTTCGATGCCTTTTGTGACTTACAAGATATTCTGCAGGTACCGTCACCGGTGATCTCATGCCGCGGTGCCTTAGCTTTGCACTTTGGTATCGGTGGGCGCCCTGGAGCGAGTGCTCACTATCTCTCTAATGGCCGTGTATTAGCACTTGCTAAGAATGCGGGTGGTGGTAGCTTAGCGCATGAATGGTTTCATGCTTTTGATCATTATATTGCGGGCAAGTTGTTCGAGAGGCCGCCAGCAACCTCTGTATTTGCAAGCCGTCATTGGCTCACCCATGCACCATTGCATAGTCATCCGTTGAACCAAATTCTGCATCTGGCCTATCGCCGCTTATTTCTGGCGTCGAATGGGCGCGAGCCCAGTGCATTCTTCAAGCATTGCGCAGCCTATGACTTAGCGGCAGGAACTCAGTATTATTCCCAACCGGAAGAAATGGCTGCGCGCGCCTTCGAATGTGTCATTCAGCGCCAATCACTGAAAAATCACTTTCTCGTTTCCGGCACACTTCAAAGCTCAACGGCTAAAGCGGGCTTGTATCCAAACGAACAACTTGCAAACGAGCTTGCAACGCTGTTCTTGTCTTACTTTTCGAAACTTGGACATTCGCTCGAACTAGAAATGAAAAAGGGCGCTCCATGAGCGCCCTTTGCATAATCTAAGCAATGTTCTTAGATATCGAAACGGTCTGCGTCCATAACCTTCGCGAAGGCTTTGGCGAAGTCTTTAGCAAACTTCTCACCTGCATCACTTGAGCCATAGACTTCGGCTAAAGCACGCAGCTCAGAGTTAGAGCCGAAGACCAAGTCAACGCGGGTACCGGTGTACTTCACTTCACCCGTTTTACGGTCGCGACCTTCAAATACTTCTTCTTGATCATCAACAGGTGACCAGACGGTACCCATATCGAGTAAGTTCACGAAGAAGTCATTAGTCAATTGGCCAACACGTGACGTGAATACGCCATGCTTCGACCCTTGGTAGTTCGCACCCAGTGCGCGCATACCACCAACCAGCACCGTCATTTCTGGAGCGGTTAAGCCCAACAATTGTGCTTTATCAACCAACATTTCTTCGGTCGCTACAGTGAACTTCGCTTTCTGGAAGTTGCGGAAACCATCAGCTTCAGGCTCCATGTACTCGAATGACTCAACATCAGTTTGCTCTTGCGTTGCGTCAGTACGACCCGGAGTAAATGGCACTTCAATAGTGTAGCCAGCGTCTTTCGCCGCTTTCTCAACAGCAGCAACACCACCTAAAACAATCAAGTCCGCTAATGAAACGCGCTTGTTGCCACCCGCTGAGCTATTAAACTCAGACTGAATGCCTTCAAACACTTTCAACGCTTCAGCTAAATGAGCTGGCTCGTTCACAGTCCAATCTTTCTGTGGAGCTAAACGAATGCGTGCACCGTTTGCGCCGCCACGGAAGTCTGAACCACGGAAGGTTGATGCAGAAGCCCAAGCAGTATTTACTAAGCGGCTCACTGACAGGCCTGATGCCAAAATCTTATCTTTCAAAGATTTGATATCCGCAGCGTTCACTAACTCGTGATTAACCGCAGGTACAGGATCTTGCCAGACGAAATCTTGCGCAGGTACGTCTTTACCCAAGTAACGTGCTTTAGGACCCATGTCACGGTGTAGCAGCTTGAACCATGCATTCGAATAAGCTTCCGCAAACTCCGCTGGGTTCTCCATAAAGTGACGAGAAATCGGCTCGTAAATTGGGTCATAACGCAGCGCCATGTCAGCAGTAGACATAGTTGGCGCGTAGGTGACGCCTTTCTCATGTGCACTTGGCACTGAGTCTGAACCTGCGCCATCTTTTGGCTTCCAGATATTGGCACCAGCAGGGCTCTTGGTTAATTCCCACTCATAGCCGAACAAAGTTTCCCAGTAGCTGTTATCCCACTGAGTTGGTGTCGGCGTCCAAGCACCTTCAAGGCCAGAAGTGATGGTATCTTCTGAATGACCTTTACCGAACTTGTTCTTCCAACCTAAGCCTTGCTCTTGAATTGGCGCGCCTTCAGGCTCTGGCCCTAAGTTTGAATCAGGCGCAGCACCATGCATTTTACCGAAGGTGTGACCACCTGCGACCAATGCAACGGTCTCATAGTCATTCATGGCCATGCGCTTAAAGGTTTCGCGAATGTCGCGACCTGAAGCAACTGGATCTGGATTACCGTTTGGGCCTTCTGGGTTGACGTAAATCAAACCCATTTGCACAGCTGCTAATGGCATTTCGAGTTCACGGTCACCGCTGTAACGCTTGTCGCCAAGCCATTCTGATTCAGTACCCCAGTAGATATCTTCTTCTGGATGCCAAATGTCAGCACGACCGCCACCAAAGCCGACCATTTTCAGGCCCATCGATTCGTGCGCAACAATACCGGTGAGGATGAACAAGTCAGCCCATGATAATGCTTTGCCGTATTTTTGCTTGATCGGCCACAACAAACGGCGAGCCTTGTCCAAGTTACCGTTATCTGGCCAGCTGTTTAATGGCGCAAAGCGTTGGTTACCCGTACCGCCACCCCCACGACCGTCAGCTACGCGATAAGTACCCGCAGCGTGCCAAGTCATCCGGATGAAGAACGGACCATAATGGCCATAGTCGGCTGGCCACCAGTCTTGTGAATCTGTCATCAACGCGTGAAGGTCAGCTTTGACTGCGTCGAGGTCGAGCTTCTTAAATTCTTCAGCGTAGTTGAAATCTTCACCCATAGGGTCAGCTTTGCTTGAATGCTGACGCAGGATGTTAAGGTTTAATTGGTTTGGCCACCAATCCGCATTGGTGGCACCGTTGCCACTCTTTTTGGTTTGCGCACCGTGCATAACGGGGCAGCCACCCATACCTTTCTTTTCCATAGATCACTCCAGTTGACTGTAGTTGATGATAGGTTCGAACGAATCTGACAAACTACTATTTGTAGCTTTAGAGAATAGACTATAGACAGACTTTAAGCGTAATTGCAGTGTCTTTTTCCGAATAGCCTAATAGATTTTATCTATCAGTACCTTTATTCGTGATTAGCAACGACGATTAGTGTAGGGTCTAACTGCACAGTTATAGTTATGAACAACACTCCAAAAACAACTGAAATTCAGGTATTCTCACTTTCTTAAATGTAACTGATCACGCAGGGGCATCATGACACCAGAGCAAGCGCAACAACTCGTTCGTATGCAAATCGCTTTTAACCAAGTGATTGATCCTGACTATCCAGAGAATCCACAAGTGCAGCGAGACGATGTCAAAGCTATCTTGGTGGAATTAGGAGAATACTTTGAACACACTGCATACAAGTGGTGGAAAAAGCAGACTCCTGACTGGAGCCAAGCGAATATGGAGCTCATTGACATCCTCCACTTTGCTATTTCTGATGCTGTTGAAAATGCATGTGATGCCGGTGACAGTACTGAACATGCCTCGCGTTACGTGGCGAGCCTGATTGTAGATGG
>DASSWH010000238.1:0-3212 GCA_035705175.1 Pseudidiomarina sp. | reverse complement strand
TGTGAAAAAGTCGGTTATGTTTACCATATTTTTGTGCGAGATTTTGGTGATGGGGTACCCGAAGGGCAACTGAAGAAGATGTTTGAGCCTTTCTTTCGTGGTGATCCGTCACGACATCATAAAGCCGGTGTCGGGTTGGGTATGGCATTGAGTTTACGCGCGGCATTAGTTCTTGGTGGCAAAATTACTGCGAGTAATCATCCTGATGGTGGACTTGAGGTCTGTGTATCTTTGCCGGCAGTGCTGTGAAAAGCTGGTAAATAGTGAACAGTGAATAGATAATCGAAAAGAGACTCTGTTCACTATTTACTATTCACCTTCTGTTAGAGAGCCCAGATGCCGGAAACGAAGCCTACCGACAACGATTCGAATTGGTCCTCGTTCTACGATGAGATTGTTGCACCATTTTGGTGCAACAATGTGAAACACATCGCTATCGAGCGCCCAGACGGAGTGACCCTGTACGCACATTATCTGAACTTAGCGCACTCGCGCGGCATTATTGTGGTTAGTCCAGGCCGTATTGAAGCAGCAATCAAATACCAAGA
Source organism: Pseudidiomarina sp. (assembly GCA_035705175.1). Lineage (GTDB taxonomy): Bacteria > Pseudomonadota > Gammaproteobacteria > Enterobacterales > Alteromonadaceae > Pseudidiomarina. The sequence goes on along the minus strand of DASSWH010000238.1, from coordinate 2,664 downwards.
ATTTGTGTGGGAAATGGCGCAGGCAGGCTATTCCGTCGCATTGCTCGATCACCGTGGGCAAGGTGAATCTGATCGTGAATCACCCTTTCGACAGCGCGGACACATTCAACAGTTTGATAGCTTTGTTAGCGACTTCGCCGCCTTTATGGCCGATGTCACAGAGCGCTTTAGCACCCAACCGATCACGTTGGTGGGACACTCGATGGGTTCTGCTATTGCAGCCCTATACCTAGCGCGTTATGAACATCAGGTGGCGCGTGCGGTGCTAAGTTCACCTATGTTTGGCATTCGTTCGAACCCCATTCCAGCACGTCTCGCTTTGGCTATTGCCGAGTTTGGATTGCGACTCAATGAATGGTTGCAACCCAATAAACCTTGGTATTTTCCGGCGCGCGCAGATTATCAAGACATACCATTTGCAAAAAATGATTTAACGCATAGCCCAGCTCGTTATGCCAAGTTTCGGCAGCTTTATGAGCAGCATCCAAATATTCAATTAGGTGGGCCAACCTTTGCTTGGGTGGTTCAGGCTTTACGCGCTTGCACTCGTGTTGAAGCAGAGGCGCAACAGATAACAATTCCAGTAACCCTGGTGCAATCAGGTGGTGATACCGTGGTCGATAATCAATCTCATCAGCGTGTACTCGAGCTGCTGCCACAGGGTCGTTTGATTAGCATACCCAACGCGCGTCACGAGCTCTTTATTGAAGCCGATGAATACCGCGAGCAGGCACTCGCCGTGGTACTAGAAGAAGCCGCTCAAGTTACTGCGGCGGATTAATATTGAAGCGCGGTGAACCCGTGGGCGACGGCGTCGTGGCATCCATAATAATGCTCTGCGGATCCATGTGCACCAGCACATCTGTACTTTCAAACAAATCCTGGAGTCGGTGTTCGGTATCGTCCGCGATATCGTGAGCTTGTTTGAGCGTAAGATCATCTTCTAACTCTATGTGGCACGAGATGAAGCGTGTTGGTCCTGCCGAACGTGTGCGTAAACCATGGAAGCCTTGAACACCTGCCGTTTCGCGGATGGTTTTGATGATCAATTGGCGCTCGTCTTCCGGTAATTCACGATCGAGTAATGTATGCAGTGAGCCTCGTGCAATGTGTACAGCATTCCAAAGTAAATACACCGCAATCCCAATCGCGATAACACTATCGGCCCACCACAAATTCCACGCGCTTAAGGCCAGCGCAACAATGACAGCCGAGTTTAAGAGTAAGTCAGAGGTGTAATGCAGCTTGTCCGCTTGAATAGCAGCTGAGTTGGTGTTTTCAATAGCTTTGTGTTGCAAGGTGACCAACACGCTGGTCAGAATAATCGCCAGAATAGACACGTAGATACCGGCATCCACACGTTCTACAGTTTCTGCTGCGGTCCATTGCTGCAAGCTATGAATGATCAGCAAAATAGCCGAGATAAAGATCAGGATGGATTGAATAAAGGCAGCCAACGCCTCTGCTTTACCGTGCCCATGGCGATGTTCTTTGTCTGCCGGAACCAGCGCATAACGCACCGCAAAAAAAGTAAACAGCGAGGCCAAAGTATCGAGAGATGAATCGGTTAACGATGCCAACATAGATGCTGAGCCAGTTAACCACCAAGCGGCGCTTTTAGCGATGATCAAGATCAACGCGACAGATACAGAAGCGCGGGTCGCTATTTTGACCCAAAAACTGTAATCCCGTGATGATTCTGCCATGCCTGTGCTCGTGTTTTTTAAGAAGTTTGCTATTCTACTGGCTCGCGTCGAAAAAACGAAATTTCGCGGCCAAAAAGTCGCCAAAATTAGCTGTTGGAGTTGTTCATTCTATGTTCCACATTGCCTTACATGAGCCCAAAATGCCCGCCAATACAGGCAATATCATTCGACTCTGTGCGAACAATGGGTGTTCACTGCACCTCATCGAGCCGTTGGGATTCGACTTCGAAGAAAAGAAGTTACGCCGCGCGGGTCTTGATTATCACGACTTGAGCAATGTAAAACGCTATCCGGATTACGCTACTTTCAAGGCTGCTATGGGCGACCGCCGCATTTTTGCGTGCACAACCAAAGGCAGCAGCTCGTATGCTGGCGCGCAGTATGCGGCTAATGATGTCCTATTATTTGGCTCTGAAACGAGCGGTTTGCCGGACTCGATTTTGGCGCAATTCACACCAGAATATCGTATCCGTATTCCAATGATGCCAAATAACCGCTCATTGAATTTATCCAATGCGGTGGCGGTGATTAGTTTTGAGGCGTGGCGACAACAGCAGTTTGCGGGCGGATGCTAAGTCCCAGCTTGGATCGCTCAAGTTCTCGATCATTGTAGATCTCAGCAATTTCACCAGAGCTCACCAGTTCACGAAAACGTCGGTCAAAGTAGTCCCGCAACTCTCGTCCGCGAGGGGTATCCTGAAATGCAACGTGAATGGGTAAGCTGTTATGAATCATTAACCGCTCGTAGGGGGTATTGTTCCAATCGGGCAAATTCTCACGATAATTGATCACCGCACCAGCACGACGTTCATCCAACATAGCAAAACAGTCGAGGCTACTATTCGCGTAATAGTAGTTGAGTCCATCAGGCAAGAAATCCCCATATTGATACCCAGCTACATGGCAAATCGGCTTTTTCAACGTGCCGTTGCGAACCTGAGCCATGTCCTCTTCGGTC
>DASSWH010000237.1:0-3238 GCA_035705175.1 Pseudidiomarina sp. | reverse complement strand
GGTTATGGTCGTATTTTGCGTGATGCAAACGGCAACATTACCGGCATTGTTGAGCAAAAAGACGCGAATCCTGAGCAATTAAGAGTCAGCGAAGCGAACACCGGTATGATGGTCGCGCAAGGCAAAGCGCTCAAACGTTGGCTGAGCCAGCTGTCGAATGACAATGCCCAAGGTGAATATTACCTGACCGACATCGTTGCCATGGCCGCCACAGAAGGTGTGTCGATTGCTTCAACGCAACCACAAGATATTCATGAAGTTGAAGGGGCAAACAATCGCCTCCAACTCGCTGCTTTAGAGCGTGCTTACCAACAGCGCCAGGCCGAAGCGCTGATGCTCAATGGCGCAACGTTGCTCGATCCTGCTCGTGTAGATGTGCGCGGAAACGTCAGCATTGCCAATGACGTCGTTATCGATGTGAACGTTATTTTTGAAGGCGAAGTGGAACTTGGCGAAGGTGTGATTATCGAAAGCCATTGTATACTGCGTAACTGTCGCATTGGTGCTCACTCGCGCGTGAAATCCCATAGTATTGTTGAAGAAGCGGAGCTAGCCGAACGCTGTGAGGTTGGTCCTTATGCACGCTTGCGTCCCGGTTCAGTTTTGGCCGAGGGTGCCAAGGTGGGCAACTTCGTCGAGATGAAAAAGACTCGTATGGGCAAAGGTTCGAAAGCCAATCACCTGACGTATTTGGGTGATGCGGAAATTGGTGAAGGCGTAAACGTGGGCGCAGGTACCATTACCTGTAATTACGATGGCGTGAACAAATCTGTGACAAAAATTGATGATGGCGCCTTTATTGGCTCCAACAGTTCACTGGTGGCACCGGTTCGCATTGGCAAAAACGCGACCGTCGGTGCGGGTTCAACGGTGACCAAAGATATTGACGATGGCGAGCTCGGTATTGCTCGTGGTAAACAACGGAATATAAGTGGCTGGCAACGGCCTCAGAAAAAAGGATAAGACCGATATGTGTGGAATTGTTGGCGCAACCTCAGAACGCCGGATCAGCGAGATTTTGCTGGAAGGCTTAAAACGCTTAGAGTATCGAGGTTACGATTCTGCGGGTTTAGCCGTGCTCAATGCCAATGGTGATATTGAGACGGTCCGTCGTACGGGTAAAGTACAGGCGTTACGCGACGCTGTCGGTGATTTACCGCTGGATGGTACCACCGGTATCGCGCATACCCGTTGGGCGACCCACGGCGGTGTCACCGAAGCCAATGCGCACCCACATATTTCTTCTGAGTGTATCGCAGTAGTTCACAACGGCATTATTGAGAACCATGACAAGCTGCGCGAGAAACTGCGTGGTTTGGGTTATACCTTTGTGTCGGATACTGACACTGAAGTGATTTGTCACTTAGTCCACCATGAACAGAAAACCCACCAAGATCTCTTTGCTGCGGTGCAAGCTGCTGTGCGTCAACTCGACGGCGCTTATGGCACGGTAGTCATGGATTGTCGCGAGCCAGGTCGCTTGGTCGTGGCGCGCTCAGGCAGCCCGTTGGTTATTGGTCTTGGCATTGGCGAGAACTTTATTGCGTCTGATCAATTGGCTTTGCTGCCGGTTACACGCAAGTTTATGTACCTTGAAGAAGGTGACATGGCTGATGTAACGCGCACGGACGTCAATGTATACGACCAAGATGGCGAGCGTGTTGAGCGTGAAGTGATTGAGTCGGATGGTAACTATGACGCCGGCGGTAAAGGAAACTATCGCCACTTTATGCTTAAAGAAATTCATGAGCAGCCAGTTGCAGTGCGGAATGCACTCGATGGCCGTTTAGTTGATGGTACGGTAACCGAAGATGCTTTTGGGCATGGCTCATTGGAACTGCTCAAAGACATTGAGCACGTCCAAATTGTGGCGTGTGGTACTTCATATCATGCCGGTATGGTCGCGCGTTATTGGCTGGAAGCTATGGCAGGCGTGTCGTGTAATGTCGAAATCGCCTCAGAATTCCGGTACCGCCAGTCGTATGTGCATCCGAATAGCCTGTTGGTTACCATTTCGCAGTCTGGCGAAACCGCCGACACCTTGGCCGCATTGCGCTTATCCAAGCAGCTCGGTTACAAAGGCAGCTTAACCATCTGTAACGTGCCAACGTCATCCATGGTGCGTGAATCCGACCTGGCCTACATGACCCGTGCCGGCACCGAAATTGGTGTGGCATCTACCAAAGCATTCACCACACAGTTGGTTGGTTTCTTGATGCTGGTACTCGCTTTAGGTCAAACGCGCGGTATGCGTGACGACCATCGTGTCGCCATTGTAAAGGCGCTGCAAGCCCTGCCAGCCAAACTCGAAGAAGCCTTATTGCTATCCGATAAAATCGAAGCCCTCGCACCTGAATTTGCGGACAAATATCACAGCTTATTCTTGGGTCGCGGCTCGCAATACCCCATTGCGATGGAAGGCGCGTTGAAGTTGAAGGAAATTTCATACATTCACGCTGAAGCTTATGCTGCAGGCGAACTCAAACATGGTCCGTTGGCGCTGATTGATGCCGATATGCCGGTTATTGTCGTCGCACCGAATGACGAACTGCTTGAGAAGCTGAAGTCTAATGTTGAAGAAGTTCGCGCTCGCGGCGGCATCATGTATGTGTTTGCGGACAAAGACGCCCACTTCGCCAGTGACGACAGCATGCGCGTGATCAACGTCACCCACTGCGACGAGCTCATTGCACCGATTGTCTACACCATCCCGCTGCAACTGCTATCCTACTTCGTCGCTATCATCAAAGGCACCGACGTCGACCAGCCACGCAACCTGGCAAAATCCGTTACGGTGGAATGACAAAAAGGGCTCCGAGGAGCCCTTTTTACTTCTAATACACCCGATTTTCTACATTCATGCTTTTGTGAAGAACACGAATAATAAAGACGTGATCGATTCGTATTTCATAGAAGATGATGTGACTATTTTTAGGATATTTTCTGCAGTTTGGACTGAGATAGTTACAGGGTGCACCTGCGTCTGAGTGTTGGGCTAGAAACTGAAACGTCAGGTCTAGTTCTTTTAGGTAGACTCTGCGTTGCTGGCTACCCCAAGTGATTTGAGTAAATTTAGCAATACTTTTTAAGTCGGCTTTGGCAGCCTGGGAAAGTTGATATGAACTCACTTGCCAAGCTCATCATCGAGCTCTTTCATTAGCGAGTCATAACTATACTCGGCAGTTCCACTAGCAATGCCCTCTTGTAATAGAGCTCTGAGAGTTTCAAGCTTTGCCTG
>DASSWH010000236.1:0-3565 GCA_035705175.1 Pseudidiomarina sp. | reverse complement strand
TTTATGGATCCATAAAGATCATCCTGCTGTTGAAAGTGTGAACCTACATGTTAAAACGCCCATAACGCGTGAAGTGAATGGTGAAGATTTACTGCGTCGTCCAGAAATGACTTATGACGTGATGATGTCCATTCCAGCTTTAGGTCCTGGCTTAACGGATCAGCAAGCTGCCGAACAAGTTGAAATTCAGACGAAATATGCTGGTTACATTCATCGCCAACAAGATGAAATCGCCAAGCAGCAACGTCATGAAAATACTAAGCTTCCGCTTGATTTTGACTACAAATCCATCAAAGGTTTGTCGAATGAAGTAGTGGCCAAACTCAACCAGCATCAGCCAGAAACGGTGGGTAAAGCCGCTCGAATTTCAGGTATTACACCTGCTGCGATTTCAATGCTGTTGGTCCATCTAAAAAAACAAGGATTGTTGCGTCGCAGCGCATAACAGAAAACTTATGCTAGATATTTTAACGCGCTTGATTGAGCAATCAGGGGTAGCAGCGACGCCGCAACAAACCAAGATGCTGCTGACTTTAGTTGAGCAATTGAACAAGTGGAATAAGGCTTACAATCTAACGTCGGTGCGTGATCCTCGCCAGATGCTAAGCAGGCATATTGTCGACAGTATTGTGATCAAACCCTACCTCCACGGAGAGCGGTTTATTGACGTCGGCACTGGCCCGGGTTTACCCGGATTACCGCTCGCCATTATTATGCCAGATTGTCATTTTACATTGTTAGATTCACTGGGTAAGCGCATCCGTTTTATTCGCCAGTTTTGTCATGAAAATCAAATAACTAACGTTACGGCAGTACAAAGCCGTGTAGAAGATTTTGAGCCTGAGCAGAAATTTGATGGCGTGATAAGTAGAGCCTTTGCCTCGCTTAATGATATGCTCACTTGGTGTCATCATTTACCAACCGAACAAGGGCGCTTTTACGCCTTGAAGGGACAATACCCAACCGCAGAACTGGCTCAATTGCCGACTGGGTTTGTGGTCGAGCAGTTAGAAAAGCTGCAAGTTCCCGAAGCCGATGGCGAACGTCATTTGGTATTGATTAGAGCTGCAAACTAAAGCAAGCCAAGTAAAATAAGAGGTTATACCGGTGGGAAGAATCATAGCCATAGCCAATCAGAAAGGTGGGGTCGGTAAAACGACCACAACCGTAAATTTGGCCGCCTCCATGGCCGCCACTCGGCGCAAAGTGCTATTGATTGATCTCGATCCACAAGGCAACGCCACTATGGGCAGTGGCATCGATAAATATGACGTAGAGAACACCGCCTACGAATTACTGGTCGACGAAAAGCCCGCCAGCGAAGTTATCATTAAAGAAACCAACGGTAAGTATCATTTGATTGCTGCCAATGGTGATGTCACCGCTGCCGATATCAAATTGATGCAGGCCTTCGCCCGTGAACAACGCCTCACCAATGCACTGAAACCCGTCCAAGATCAGTACGACTTTATCTTTATTGATTGTCCGCCCTCGCTCTCAATGTTAACCGTTAACGCCATGGCCGCTGCCGATTCAGTATTGGTACCGATGCAATGTGAGTATTACGCATTAGAGGGGTTAACGGCCTTGATGGATACTATCGAACGTCTTGCATCAGCGGTGAATCCACGACTAACCATTGAAGGCATTTTACGGACTATGTATGACCCGCGTAATCGCCTCGCGAATGACGTGTCTGAACAATTGAAAACGCATTTCGGTGATAAAGTTTACCGAACTGTAATCCCGCGTAACGTGCGCTTAGCAGAGGCGCCAAGTTTTGGTGCTCCGGCCATGTATTACGATAAATCATCAACGGGTGCCAAAGCCTATTTATCGTTGGCTGGCGAATTGATTCGCCGCGCAGAACAACAAAAGAAAGCCGAATCAACGGCTGAAGCCTGAGGAAGAACAGTGCTATGTCTGTGAAAAAACGAGGATTAGGGCGTGGCTTGGATGCCCTGCTAACCAACAATAAACAATCTCGTGATGCTGAGTCCAGCGAAGCACCGCAAACCGAATCACCGGTACAAAGTGACTTACGCAAGCTTCCCATCGAATGGCTGCAACCTGGCAAGTATCAGCCCCGTAAAGATATGTCACCCGAAGCACTCGAAGATCTTGCTGCATCAGTGAAAGCGCAAGGGATTATTCAACCTATTGTCGTGCGTGAAATCAGTCATGAGCGTTATGAAATTATCGCTGGTGAGCGACGTTGGCGTGCGGCACAGCTAGCTCGACTCAGTGAAGTGCCAGTGCTTATCAAGCAAGTTCCCGATGAAGCAGCTGTAGCTATTGCGCTAATAGAGAACATTCAACGCGAAGATCTGAACGCGATGGAAGAAGCCACCGCATTGCAGCGATTGCTGGACGAGTTTCGTCTGACCCATCAAGAGGTTGCAGATGCAGTGGGTAAATCACGTGCCACAGTCACCAATTTGTTGCGTCTGAATAATCTCGAAAAAGAGAGTAAAACTCTGCTTGAACGTGGCGACATTGAGTTGGGTCACGCTAAATTATTATTGGCTTTACAAGGTGATGCGCAGAGCGATGCCGCTCGGGTGATCGCGGCGAAAGCAATGACCGTAAGAGAAGCAGAAAAGTTAGTCCGTGGTTTACTAGAGCCCGGGAAACCGAAACCAGAACCAAAGCAGCCTGATGCCGATATTCAGCGTTTGGAACAGCGCTTGAGTGAGCACCTCGGTGCAGCGGTTGCAATCAATCATGGTCGCAAAGGCAAAGGTAAGGTTGTGATTAATTACAGCAATTTGGATGAGCTCGACGGAATTTTGCAGCATTTGCAGCTTTCCGACAGCTAACAAGTTTGCAATTAAACCGCAAATCTTTATACTATCGCGGGCTTTTCAGCGAGGTTTTAGGCCCGTGACGAATACAATTAATAGCACTGGAAAACAACTCGCTGCTCGCTTGCTTCGTGTGCAGGCTGGAGCGATTTTTTTATTGGCGTGTGTGTTTTCTCTGGTGCAGCCAGTGAATGGCTATCTTTATTTTTGGGGCGTGGTTGGCGGCGGCATTGCCGTGATGATCCCAACCGCACTCTTCGCATGGCGCGCATTTGCCTCAGGCGGCGCGCGTGCAGCACAACAAGTTGTGTCGAACTTTTTTGCAGGTGAGGCGATTAAATTGACCCTTGCCGTCGCCCTGCTAGTGGCATTGTTGGTGTTTACTTCGCTCCCGTATAGTGCGGTTTTGAGCGGTTACATCATCACCCTGTTTGTGCAGTGGCTAGCACCAATTTTGTTTTTAAAATCAACTTAAAATTGTGGGAAATTAAGATGGCTGCAGAAGAGGTAACACTCACGAGTCATATCCAACACCACTTAACGAATGCAAAGATGTGTGTCGCTGATGACGGCAGCTTTGTATTCAATAAGGCATGTGAAAATGCAGGGTTTTGGGCATGGCACATTGACACCCTCGCCTGGTCAATAGGACTAGGTATCTTATTCTTAATGTTGTTCCGTAGTGCGGCGAAAAAGGCCGACATGGGCGTTCCTGGTAAATTCCAATGTTTCATCGAAATCATTGTTGAATTTGTAGCCGG
>DASSWH010000235.1:0-3915 GCA_035705175.1 Pseudidiomarina sp. | reverse complement strand
GATTTGGAAGCGTCGGTTGTCATTCCTGACGACAAGCAAGGCCGCGTGTATTTAGCCTATGCCAATTATGATGCGCTGATGCGCTGGAATCGTTCACATTATTTTGTTGCTGCGGTGGGTTATCTATCGGATCGCATTCGGTTTCCGCGCTGATTTCATTAGGAGTGCTGACGATGGGCGAGTTGCCAAGCAAAATTGTCTGTGTGGGTCGCAATTATGTTGAGCATATTACTGAGCTCAATAATGTAGCCCCTAGTCGACCGCTCCTATTTATCAAACCGTCCACGGCACTCGCAACCTTACCTGAGGTAACCATTCCTCGAGCTCAAGGTGAATGCCATCATGAGGTCGAAATTGCGGTACAGATTGGTACTCAGCTGCGTCGTTGCACGCCAACTGAAGCAAGCAAAGCCATTCAGGCCTATGGCCTTGGATTAGACCTGACGCTACGACAAGTACAGAGTGAATTAAAAGCAGCAGGGCATCCGTGGGAGCGTGCAAAGGCCTTTGACGGTTCTTGTGTGTTGTCTGACTGGATACCAGCAACTGAACTGGATGCCGAACAACCGCTGGAGTTTTCGCTGACGGTAAACGGAGTCCAGCGTCAGGCGGGTCGTTCAGCGGAAATGATTTACACCATTCCCGACTTAATTGCGGATATTTCCCAACAATTTACCCTGTTACCCGGTGATGTAGTGCTTACAGGCACTCCTGCAGGAGTCGCTGCATTGGCGCCAAATGACCAGTTGGAACTCAGGTTGCAGCAGGGTGACAAACACTGGTCTTGGACTGGAACCGTACATTGTGACGGATAGCAAACCTGCGTTCTGGGAAACTAAATCACTCGATGAGATGTCCGCTGCCGAATGGGAGTCTCTGTGTGATGGTTGCGGGAAATGCTGTCTGCATAAATTGATTGATGATGATGATCCTGAAGAAACCGTGCACTACACCGATGTAGCTTGCCGACTACTGAACACCGAAACGGCGCGCTGTAGTCAGTACGCCACACGGAAATCCTTGGTGCCCGATTGTGTTGTCATCCACCGCGATAATGTGCACGAATTAACTTACATGCCGCAGTCGTGCGCCTATCGCCGCTTAGCAGAGGGACGTGGATTAGCGTCTTGGCATCCGCTGCGCAACCAGGGCTCTCAACGAGCGATGATTGCTGCGGGTATCAGTGCTGCCAGCCGAGTTATCGGCGAAAAATACACCGACGAAGACCTCGAGCAGCGCATCGTCACTTGGCCGTTGTTCGACTCAGAGTAGCCCAAACCAATGTGACGGCAACGAGAATTGCAGTGACGCTATAGACGGCGAAGATGATCTGCATCCAACCCGGCATACTTAACCCAGCAAATTGCCAGTCAATATCACCGCATAAGCCAGGTGCACCAAAGACTCCCGGAAACCACTCATGTAACGGCATAAAGCTAGGAAAATTCGGGAAGGTATCACACACCATAAAGAATGCGTTGGTACTGTTCTGTAAGGCCACATGCTCGGCTGCAATCAGGTAACCCCAAACTGCAGCAGTCAGCCAGCCTAAAGTCCCTAACCATTGAGTCATACGTGATCGCGGTGCCACCAGAGGGACCAGTGCAACCGTGCCAATCGCCATGATCGCAACCCGCTGATAGATGCATTTCACACAGGGCTCTAAGCCCATGCCGTATTGGAAATACAGTGCTGCTGCCACCAATAGCCATGCTGAAGCAGCCAGTACAGCCCATGCTGCCCGTTGGCTCGGTAGTTGTTTCAGTGTAGCAAGCATCGATGTGTTCCTTGTCTCTTATCTTTCGCTGTCGCGATGGTGAAACGAAACGATACAAAAGTAAAGCCATTCCAAGAGAAACAACAGTACTTGTCCGACCATTGGAAAGACTGCTAAAATCGCTGACCTTATTTGCTATAGCAACCGTTATCCTATGCGGTCATCAAGGACACAGGCGCGATCATGATCATAAAGGCACAGAGTCCAGCAGGCTTTGCAGAAGAATATATCGTTAAATCAATTTGGAACGGTCACTTCGCCCCCGGTACTATTCTTCCGGCCGAGCGTGAACTGTCCGAGTTGATTGGCGTAACGCGAACCACGTTACGTGAAGTGTTGCAGCGCTTAGCGCGAGATGGCTGGTTAACCATACAACATGGAAAACCGACGCGGGTAAATAATTTCTGGGAAACATCGGGTCTGAATATCTTAGAGACATTGGCGCGACTCGATGAGGACGGTATGCCTTTATTGGTCGATCAATTGCTGTCAGCCCGCACCAATATCAGTGCTATCTATATTCGGGCAGCGGTTCGCCATGCTCCCGAAAAAGTAGTGGCGTTGTTAGAGCCCGCGCATGACCTCGATGATACGCCAGAGACCTTCACTCAGTATGATTATCGATTAAATCATGATGCAGCACTAGCCTCAGGAAATCCGATTTACGTGTTGGTATTGAATGGCTTTAAAGGGTTGTACTCGCGGATCGGTAATTTTTACTTTACCAATCCAGCTGCTCGTCAGTTAGCGCGCGATTTTTATCATAAATTACGTCAGACCGCTGAAGCGGGTGCCCATGAAGAAGCGGTGAAGTTAGAGCGTCAGTACGGCTACGATTCAGGTAAAATCTGGCAAAGTATGCGCGCGGAAATTCCAGCGAATTTGGTGGAATAACGATCGATTAGAAATCGTTCTCTACAAACAAAAACGCCGACATACAGTCGGCGTTTTTAATGGGTCGCTCATGACTAGCCGGCGAAGTTTTTCGCCACGAAATCCCAATTAACCAAGTTCCAGAATGCATCCAAGTATTTTGGACGAGCATTGCGGTAATCGATGTAGTAGGCATGTTCCCACACATCAACGGTCAAGATTGGCGTGATACTGCTGTCGGTGATGGGTGTTTCAGCGTCATCAGTATTCGTGATGTCGACACCGCCATCGGCAGTTTTCACCAACCAAGTCCAACCAGAACCGAAGTTGCCAGCCGCTTGTGCACTGAACTCTTCTTTGAACTTCGCGAAAGAACCAAACTTCTTATTGATCGCGTCTGCTAGCGCACCTGTTGGCTCGCCGCCACCATTTGGGCTCAAGCAGTGCCAGTAGAAGGTGTGGTTCCATACCTGTGCGGCATTGTTGAACAAGCCACCTGAAGCTGTTTTGATGACTTCTTCCAGTGATTTGTTCTCAAGGTCTGTACCTTTCACCGCGTCATTCAATTTGGTCACATAAGCTGCATGATGCTTGCCATAATGATATTCCAGTGTTTCGGCTGAAATATATGGCTCCAATGCATTTTTTTCATAAGGTAGTGCTGGTAATTCAAAAGCCATGTGGACTCTCCTTGTTGCTGAGTGTTCGAATAGAATTCCAAACAGGCCTTCAGTTTAACATTGAATTCTGTAAGGACCGTTACAATATACCTAGATGGTGGCAGAAAAGTTTATTTCAAGGGTAGTCGTTGACCTCTTCTAGTCAAATCTGATGCTGCGTACCAGTGCTATTTGTGATAGAATATGCCCCGATTTTTACCGTTAAGAGGTGATGATTCCGTTATGGAAACTGTAGAAAAAATAAAGCAACAAATTGCCGAACATCCGGTGTTGTTGTACATGAAAGGTTCACCGAAGCTGCCTAGCTGCGGGTTTTCATCGCAAGCTTCACAAGCGTTAATGTCTTGTGGACAAGCCTTTGCTTATGTCGACATTCTGCAGAATCCAGATATTCGCGCGGAACTGCCGAAGTTTGCTGACTGGCCGACGTTTCCACAATTGTGGGTCGAAGGCGAGTTAGTCGGTGGTTGTGACATTATTCTGGAAATGTTCCAGAAAGGTGAATTACAAAGCTTGATTAACGAAGTCGCAGAACGGCATCCACAGCCAAGTACTGAGTAAAGTAAGACGCTGATGCCGGGTGCG
>DASSWH010000234.1:0-13542 GCA_035705175.1 Pseudidiomarina sp. | reverse complement strand
TATCCATGGTTTACCTTTTGATAAAATCTTTGACCTCATTATCGATGGTCGTGGAGACTTATGGTTAGGCACTGGCCGAGGCGTTGCATTTGTGCCACGAGACGAGGTTGAAGCTGTTTTTGCCGGCCAGCGCTCAGAAGTCAATGCTAGTCTTTTTCATGAATCGCATGGATTGACGAGTGCGCAAGTGAATACTGGCGGTCCCAGTATGTTGCAAGCTACAAATGGCTCTATATGGGTAGCAACAGCGCGTGGAGTGGGTCACTTTAACCCTAAAAACCGAACCTCCTTCTACCCACCAGCACCGCCTGTTGTGATTAGCCAAGTACTGGCCGACGATCGCGTCATACAACAAGGCAGTTATCTCACTGCCGATACGCTGCGGATCCGCTTTGAATATGCTGCACTTGGCTTTCAACACAACGAAGGAATTCGCTACCAAACACGTTTGAGTGGGCTTGATCCAAATTGGCTCTCTCGCGATAACGAACGATATACCGAGTACACCGAATTACCGCCAGCCGATTACACTTTTGAAGTACGTGCTGCCTACCCTGACGGAGATTGGAGCGAACCTGCATCGTTCTCGTTCACGCAAATTCCTAGTATTTGGCAACGACCACTGATTTGGTTCGCTATTGCCCTGATGGTCTTGACGTTGATTGCAATAGTGGTGAACTTGCGTCTACGCTCGCTAGCTCGGTCGCGCGCCCGTCTCAGTCAACTGGTCAAAGTTCAAACACGCTCGCTCGAACGATTGGTAAATCAAGATACCCTGACCCATCTCAGCAATCGCCGCGCATTCGATTTAGCTCTCGAAACTGCGGTTGAGCAACAAACGATTCAACATGATCCTATGGCGCTACTACTACTTGATGTTGACTACTTCAGGCGAATTAATGACAAATACTTACACACTACGGGTGACAAGGTACTCCAAAGAATTGCCGATGTGCTACGCACAACGAGCCACGAAAGCGATTTGATTGCGCGTTGGGGCGGAGCGGAATTTGCAGTACTTCTGACAGGTTCTTCTGCCGATGCAGCCGCATTAATCAGTGAACGAATTCGACAGGCCGTTGAAAAAACAGACTTTAGCGACCTCATTCCAAACCTACAGGTGACTATCAGTATTGGCTACGCTATTTATATTCGTGATGAGTCACAAGCAAACTTTGTTCGTCGTGCTGACCAAGCACTCGACCATGCAAAGGCCAATGGTCGCAATCGAGTTGAACCAGCGGCTAATTTTTAGGTTGCTGTGTGTGGATTATAAACAATCTCCCACAAATGACCGTCTGGGTCTTGAAAAATGGCTCCATAGCCGCCCCAAAACAGTTCCCTAGGTGGCTTTTTAATTGCAGCACCCGCATAGCGGAGCTCCGCAACCAGGTGATCAACTTGATCTCGGCTGGCAACATTGTGAGCCAACATTAAACTACTTTCATCACGTGGTTTTACGTCAACACCGCAATCGTGTGCGAGACTTGTACGCGGCCATAATGCCAGTATTAACCCAGATTGAAGGGGAAAAAATGCAACTGCACCCGATTCAAATTCGGTGCCAACGATTCCTTCAGTCGGAAACCCCAACACATCGCGATAGAATGCAACGGCGCGATCCAAATCATCGACTCCGAGCGTTATGTAACTAATGGATGGTTTCATGAATCGTCCTGTTCGGTTTGAAATTTTAGTAGGTATATCAAGTGTCACAATCAGATTTGTTCGAACACCATCTAACCAAACATACGCCGGCGCATGAAGTGATGCAACGGTGGAGTCGCGATACCTTGCTATGGCAGGGTATGGCACGACCCTACGAGTCGGAACTACTGACAGCTGTAGCCCGTATTTTTCAAACTGCTCCGCCACGACGTTTGCAAACGCCTGGAGGTAAAACCATGTCAGCAGCCATGACCAACTCCGGCGACTACGGCTGGGTCTCTGATCGCAATGGGTATCGATACGAGGCGACAGATCCACTCAGTGGTCGTGCATGGCCAAAACTGCCGATAGTCTTTCAAACACTTGCTCAGCGAGCTGCACAAGCGGCTGGGTATGAACACTTTCAACCTGATGTCGCGCTGATTAATCTATACGAACCGGGCACCGCGATGAGTCTACATCAAGATCGAGACGAAGCTGACTTTACGCAGCCCATCGTCTCAATTTCGCTGGGTTTACCGGTTATTTTTTTATGGGGTGGCATGCAGCGCCGCGATAAACCTGATACGTATCTATTAGAACATGGCGATGTATTGGTTTGGGGCGGCGCTGACCGACTGCGCTTTCACGGCGTCAAAAAGCTGGCCGATGGTCAGCACCCTTTGTGCGGTCGAAAGCGTATCAATATCACCCTACGTCGGGCTAGGTAATCAATCAATGTAGAAACGATTCGTTACGACACCCTGCTCAGTCACCACCACTTGAAATAGATCACCGTAATCCTTCTCGGTCAGATCCGGAGCTTTACCGCCGGCTGCACGCACAATGTCGGGCACGGTATTACTATGCCCAACAATCAGAGCAGTATGTCCGCGTTGCATGACTTGATTGATCACCGCTGCTGCATCACCTGCAGCGTAAGTTTCAACCGTAACTCCGAGCTGCTGTGCGACTGGCGCAGCCGTTTGTTGCGTGCGTGCATAGCGAGTGCTGAAAATTGATTGGATGTCTGCATGCTGCAGCACCTGCGCAAGTTGTTGGGCGCGCAGTTTGCCTTGTTCATTTAACGATGGATTATCGGCAGTATCAGCCTTTTCGGCATGACGAAAAACATAGATAATCTGAATCTTCATGGCATCTGACTCCACTATTCCGCCGGCTTGAGAACTTGTGATCCCCACCGTAAATACAGCAAACATGAGCATTAAGAATCGTTTCATAACTGATCGCTCCATGATGAGAGTGATGCTCATCACTGATGTTTAGATTACCGATAGTATCCATGAAAATCAGCCAATTGCGAGAAGCTTGTGAAAAAGTGTTGCCAGAATCTAACGTTTCCAGAAGCTATTTTTTGCTGCCCTACCGGTTCAACACAAAGTCCCACTAAGTGTCCATCCGGATCGACAACACCCACCGGGAGTTTGCAGCAACTGGTTGGAGCAAAACTGGTTACCGATGCAAGATATTTACTCGGTGCTGAGAATAAAACGTGCGAACGTTGAGCCGTCAGAGGCAAGCAAAAAGGTAATCGGCGGGGAATAATTCGCTGCTCTGTCTGCGTAAGCTCAAAAGTGACACCTGCTTCACTATCGCTCAAGACTGCGCAGAGCGAAGGCGCCGCGGCGCAATCAGACATACTCTCGAAACCAAGAATTGAACGATAAAACTCTAGGCTTTGCGACAAGTTACTTACTTTAATTTGCATTGATTTCATCATGTATGTCCTCTCTTCGTATCGACAATAATTACAGCGAAAGTGGCTTGACTCCGCTCGATGAAGAGAGTTTACTTGTTTCCTTATAAAGAATTTATACTCGGAATTGATTAATTATGTTTCTGTGAGGAAACAAATGCTGGATCTTGAACGTTTTAAAGATATGGTGATCTACGCCAAAGTAGCCCATTTGGGTAGCTTTACCGCTGCCGCTGAACAGCTTGGTATCGCCAAAGGAACCGTCAGCAAAGCCATTACTCGACTTGAATCCGACCTTAATTTGCGGTTGCTACAACGTACAACCCGCACGATCTCGATGACCTTGGAAGGTCGTGCTTACTTTGACTACTGCAGCGAAATTATTCGACAAGCGGAGGCTGCAGAGCACCATTTAGGAACCTTCAGAGATAATCCGAGCGGTGTTATTCGCGTCACCGCGCCGGTCACTTTCGGTTCCGTGCAAGTTGCCCCCTTACTGCCCCCATTACTGAAACGTTTTCCTGACCTGCAAATTGAATTGTTATTGGAGGATAAACGCGTCGACTTGATGGCTGAGAATATTGATATTGCGCTACGCTGTGGCAATCTGGAAAGCTCTACACTCATTGCTAGGCGGCTACGTGGCCTACCTTTGGTGATGGTCGCCACACCCGGTTATCTAACGTCTAGTAAACCTCCCAAGCAACCTGAGGAACTCCGCGAGCATCAATGTCTGCTGCATGGCTTTCATGCCGTTGAACGCTATTGGCAAGTGCAAGAACCTGATGGTAGTACAGTACGTATACCCGTTCGTGGACAACTAAGAGTCAATAATAATCAAGCACTCAAACATGCGTTGTTGGCCGATCTTGGAATCGCTTATTTACCGCGTTATCAAGTAGAGAAAGAATTAGAATCGGGAGCTGTGATCCCAATATTGACGGACTTCATGCCCGCTGAAACACCTGTGCATGCAGTATATCGTCATCGCGCGCATTTATCGGCCGCCATGAGAGCAACCTTAGAATACTTTCAGCAAGTACTGTGAATAGCAAACCAGAACTCACATAGCAACGTATAGTCAGGTATCAATTAACTCTGCGAAAGGTGATGACTCTGCGACACCCTGACTTGATTATTTTCTATGATGGCGGCTGCCCGCTTTGTTTACACGAAATGCGTCAGTTACGTAAACGAGACCCAGATCATCGAATTCAAATAGAAGATATTTTAGCCGACGATTTCCCACAGCGGTTTCCGCAAATTGATCCAGTGCAAGCGGACCGGATGCTGCACGGTCAATTAGCTGATGGCACTGTCATTTACGGTTTAGACGTTACTCACAAAGCTTGGAGCCTAGTCGGTCGAGGTTGGTTAACAGCTCCACTGCGCTGGCCCCTCATTCGCGTCCTAACCGATTGGATCTATTTGTGGTTCGCGCGCCATCGCAATACCATCTCTCGCGTATTAACTGGGAATGAACGCTGTAGTCGTTGCCGAATTGATTAAAGTTGTGCCATGCTGCAAGCATGCAGATAAAAACATCCTTTCATCACATCGTCCTTGCACTGGTTGCTAGTCTAATTACTGGCTGTACAACCTATGGTTCGATTGAGAACGACTCTCTAGTCGTTACCGAAAATCATCAGGGCTATTCACTTCAGAATTACCGAGCCAATGAAACACGCTCAGACCGTATTACGCTCGTGGTTGCCTTCTCTGGAGGTGGAAGTCGTGCTGCGGCGTTATCGTACGGAGTTATGAAAGCGCTGCGCGACGCCGAAGTTGAAATTGACGGTGAGCAGGTACGCTTGTTAGACCAAGTGGATATGATCACCTCTGTATCTGGTGGAAGTTTTACTGCTGCCTACTTTGGACTGTACGGCGACCAATTGTTTGAACAATTTGAGGATGACTTTCTCCGCAAAGATTATGTCACCGAATGGATTTATGGTTTAGCCAGCCCGCTACTTTGGTTTTCGTCTCAGGGACGAACCGATATCGCCACTCAGCTTTATGAAAATCAATTATTCCGCGGCGCGACATTCGCAGACTTGCAGCGCAAAGACGCCCCCCTTATTCTGCTGAACGCGACCGACCTTGGTGGTGGTATCCGGTTTTCATTTATTCAAGAATATTTCGATCTGCTTTGTTCGGATATCTCCAGCTATCCCATTGCTCGGGCGGTTACAGCAAGTTCAGCCGTTCCCATTATGCTTAATCCCGTGGTACTCAAAAATCACAAAGGTTGTATCAATCCATCGCAAAATTATTTGCGCAATTTAGACGATGCGAAGCTGGAATTGTTATCCCCCCATTTGGTCGATACACTCGAATCATTGCGTAGCTACGAAAAGAAAGATGAACGCGAATATATTCACTTAGTCGATGGTGGAATCACCGATAATTTAGGATTGATGGCCTTTTACGAGATGGTGGAGCTTGCAGGTGGTATTCAACCCTTTATGGAACGTATTGGCACACGCCCTTCTGAACGCCTGGTCATCATCTCCGTCAATGCTTCGGCAAAACCGCGCTATAACATCGAATCGACCAATGAAATTCCCGAAATTGAAGACACCATTAATGCGGTCACCGACACTCAGCTCCATCGCTACAATGCCGCGACCTTAAGTTTGATCCGACGCAGTATGCAGCGCTGGTCGGATGAACTTGGTAGTTGGTGGAAACCGGTCACCCCCTTTCTCATCGAAGTCAGTTTTGACGGCATTCAACAGTCACAACAACGGTTGTTCTTAAATCAGATCCCAACCAGTTTATCGTTGAGTCAAGAACAAGCCGACGCACTTATTCAAGCGGGTGAACAACTGCTCCATGAACACCCCGAATTTCAACGCCTATTAAACGACTTTGAATAGATACGACTATTTGCCAACAGATTCATCTAGATAACTCTTGTACGCTGCACTCGCTGCTCTTATAGTGGTATCCGTTTATTCGTAAGTCTAAGCTTTAGTCGCTAGGTCAATGGATGTGCGTGACGAACAGATAATAATAAGAAAACACGCTTTCTGGTTTCTCGTAACTGCCCTTTTATTTGGTAGTCTCGCGGCCCTTTCTTTATACCTCTCGCAGCAAGCCAATAGTATTTCACTCATTTGGTATGCGAACGCTGCCTCCGGGGTCGCTTTTGCGATCGCCACAAAGCGTTATTGGCCAATGATGATCCTGGCGTTAATTGTCAGCAATTTTGCTGTCGATACTGTGTTTTCAACGCCTTTAAGTGTTTCAGCGAGTTTTATTCCTGGCAATTTAGTTGAAGCACTATTGATTGGCTATTTGGCGCATCGATGGTTTCGTGCCGCGCCGAGTCAAGTTCCTATCCAAACCACTTTAGAGCGCCTTGCGGTATTGTTTATTGCGCCCGCATTAATTGGTGCCAGTCTCGGAGCGGTCGCGGCTACGACGCAATTTCAAACTCCCTATGGAACAGCCTGGTTTAGCTGGGCTGTCAGTTCTTTGTTCGGGAACATCACCATCATCCCGCTTGGACTCGAAATTCTGCGCAAACATCTGCATGAAGACAAGGTGCGATTGACCAACGGGTCTGATCTGGCTATCGCAACGGTATTTTTAGTGTTGGCATTATTGGCATTTAGCTTTATGCCATACCCCTTTGTCTATGCCGCATCTTGTCTCCTTGCTGTAGCCTTGCTGACCCACAAAGCAGAATTATCGATTATCGTGGTTCCATTTAGTATTGGTCTTGTCGCATTGGTGGCATTTGGTCATCATGAACCCGCGTACTCTGATTTTGAATTCGCTGAAAGTCTATTTTATTTGCCGATGGCCATAATCGTCGCCATGGCATTATTACTCTCATCCGTGTTACGTGCACACAACAGTGCCATTCGACAACTTGAAGTGAATAGCTCGCGCTATCGGTCTCTTTATGAGCGCACGCCGGTACCACTGCACTCTATGGATATTGACAACAAACTGATTGTGGTTAGTGATGGCTGGCTCGACTTGCTTGGTTACGAACGCAAAGATGTCGTGGGGAAATATTCACTTGATTTCTTCACCGCAGAATCAGCTGAATATGCAGTGAACCAGGTATTCCCTGAATTTAAAAAGAAGGGCATCGTCAAGAACGTACCCTACCGGATGATTCGTAAAGACGGCACCATCATTCATGTTGAAGTGTCATCTATTTGGGAATATGACCAGCAAAACAAACCCCTCCGTACGCTTGCTGCCATTCGCGATGTGACCAACGAAACTCTATTGAGCGATCAATTGGCTCGTGACCGCGACCTCATTCAAGTCACCTTAGATTCTATTGCAGATGGTGTCATTACAACCGATATCCGAGGCAAAATTACCTACATGAATCCAGTGGCAGAGCAACTGTTGGGAATTAAGCACCAAGCGGCTTCTGGCAAAAATTTTGACGATGTAGTCGAAATCTTCAATGAAGTTACTTCTGAACCCTATCATGGTCTGATTTCCAGTAGTTTGCGCCAACGACGGAAGCGTGAACTTAGCGAGTTTGCTGCGATTCGTGATCGTCAGCATCGGGTTCGCTCCATTCAGACCACTATTGCTCCCATTATTAATCAGAAAGGATTATTACACGGGGCGGTCATGATCTTCCAAGACGTCACGGAGTTCCGTGCCAACGTCCAACACATGCAATATTTAGCGCAAACCGATACATTGACTCGACTCCCGAACCGGATCAAATTGCTCGATCAGCTTGCCGATGCCTGTCGACGTGCGGCGCAAGGCCGCTATCACTGCGCACTGTTGTACATGGACTTGGATAACTTTAAAGCGATTAATGATTCGCTCGGGCATTCGATTGGAGATGAATTGCTGAACGTCATTGCTGCTCGATTACGAAGCAACATACGTACTGGCGATACCGTGGCTCGATTGGGTGGTGATGAGTTTGTGATTCTGCTGGGCGCGACCAGCGAACGCAACGTCATCGATAGCGTTTGTCAGAAAATCATCCGTGAAGTCAATCGTCCGATTCAACTCCACAACCATGTGCTGGAGGCGTCAGTGAGCGTCGGTATCACGCTGTGTCCAGCGGACAGCGAAGATGCAGAGACCCTACTCCGTCAAGCTGAATCGGCGATGTATGTGGCGAAAAAGCAGGTTCGAAATGGTTTTCATTATTTTTCCGAAGCTATTGCGGCCGAGATCCGATCGAAGTTTGATGCGGAGCAAAAGATTCGCTATGCCATTCAAAAACAGTTATTTACCTTGCATTACCAACCGATTGTGCAAGCGGCCGATCAAGCAATTGTCGCTTATGAAGCGTTGTGCCGCTGGCAACCAGAAGCGGAACTTGATTTGACGACGACCGAGATCATTCAGATTGCTGAGGACAGTCGTCTGATCATCCCTCTGGGTTATCAATTGCTTGAGCTCGCCTGTGCCGCTATTCATGCACTGCCTAAAGTCTTTGCAGAAGGCAATGTGAAACTTACCTTTAACGTCAGCGCCATCCAACTGAACGAATCCGATTTCGTCGATAATCTATTGAAAATTCTTGATGATTACGATGTACGCCCGGATCAGTTTATTTTTGAACTGACTGAAACCGCGTTGATGGTCAATCCGACCGAGTCATTGGCAACACTGCAGCGGTTACAAGACTTGGGTGCCGAAGCCGCGATAGATGATTTCGGCACGGGTTATTCGAGCCTGAGCTATCTCGCTAACTTACCCGCTAGCATGATTAAAATTGATAAATCATTTACCAGTGCGGAATCGCTGAACGTGCAGAGTAATATCGAAATGGTTAAAGCTATTATCTCGATTGCCAATACGATGAATCTGCAAGTGGTCGCGGAAGGTGTTGAATCTCAGGCGCAAGCCGAACATCTTGCTGAACTCGGATGCACATTGCTGCAAGGCTTCCATTGCGGCAGACCGGCGGCCCTGTAACTTGGTTGCGAGATAAAATGAGCATCGGTGAAAACGGCTATATTGGGCTGTTTTCCGACACCGAAGGCAACCGGCTCGGTTTACATTCGATGAATTAGGCGTGTGTGTGTTGAGCTCGGAGTAAGTAGTTCCTCGGTGTTATTGAATAGTCACAGAACTCGATGATGTCGACATGGTAGCCCTGCTCTTCGAGAAAACATGCGCGATCCAGTATCAATAAACGCTCCAAAAAACGCTTGAACGGTGCTTGCACACGTTCGATAGCATCTACCAATTGCTTGCGCTCTAATGCCGCCTCGAGCAGCGGTTGTTCAGCTTGAGTCACGTCGTAATTTAATCCGTGTTGAACAGCTGCCCAATTGGCGAATGCGCTAAAGGTTCCGCTTAAATATTGCTTCGCAACTGAACGTAGTGGCTGGTAATCGCTGCAACCTGTGCGTCGTTCCCGCCAAATTTGATAGGCCAAGCGCCACAGTACTTCCGTATAGCGAAGGTTCTCGATTCGCTGACCACCCGTTACCTGTTCTTGAACGACAAACTTCAATTCGCGACGAGTAAGCGGGAAATCAGAACCGCGGAGTATTTCTGATAGCGGCTGATAATGTTCGTCTGCGATTAATTGATAGCAACAAGGCACCACATAAATAGCTTCTGCTTTGGCGAACGCTGCCGATTCAAGTAACCGCATGTGTAGCTGCCCACAGGCATGCAATGCCATCACTTGAGGACAGGCTTGAATTGCAGCAACACCCGCAGCAGAGAGCGCATCCGCATGGATAAACGTCTGCTGTAGTTGGTGTTGTTGCGCCACCCGTCGACCCGCAGCACAAAGCTCTGCATTCCACTCTAAACTCGTCACCGGACGTTTCTGCTGAAAGCTGAGCAGCTTGCCCAAATGTCCTTTACCCGAACACCATTCCAACAGAGGTTCGTGACTCGGCTCTATCTGCCCGACGAATGCTTGAATTTGTTCCAGCTTGCGACCACCGATGCCTGTTGTTAACCAAAATGGTGCTGGAGAACTCTTTGGTTCTGGCTGGCACGTCACAATATCAGGAAGCGCTGCGAGTAATTGCTGACTTTGTTGCCGTAACGTCGACTCGTCGTCTCCCCATGGCCAGTGCTGCTGTGCAAATGCAGGCAGACGCCACATGCTCTGCGAAGCAGACAATATTTCTACGTACTGACGAAGTTTAGAAGCAGATGCGGCTGACATGAGTTTTATCGAGTGCGGTCACGGAATCACGGATTATACTCGAATTCTTTGAAATCGAGGTGCACTCTCTTGTTGAAAAGCATAAAAAAAGCGGCCCGAAGGCCGCTTTAACCAGGGAGTTAAAATACCAATCGATTACGGCTGCCACTCGACAAAAAGATCAGCACCAGAATACGCACTGTAGCCACGAACACTCACATACCAGCGACCTTCCTGCGGATCTGAGATGCTGCACGATTCATTGTTGCCCTCTAGGAATGGACGGCAGTTGTACGAGCTTGTGGTTGGCTGAGAGTTGAAACGTACATATAAGTCCGCATCACCCGTGCCGCCCGACAAGTCCACATTCAACGAACTCATCCCAGCTGGAATGTCCACATAGTAATGCGTGAAACTACCGCTCGCGCCCGATAGGTCATTGGCTGTCGCCGAACCACCAGTACCACCACTCGTAGGCTCAGTATATGAACCAGTTAGGCTCACACCCGAGTAGCTAGAATAGCCACGGATCATGACATGGTAAGTACCTGCCTGGACCGAGCTGATGTCACAAGATTCATTATTGCCACCTAAGTAGGGACGACAGTCATAAGTTGACGTGGTTGGCTGTGAGCCATAGCGCACATACAAATCCGCATCACCGCTGCCACCTGCCATGGAGAAGTTCAAATCTGAAGCTCCCGCTGGCACTTCCAACGTAAAGTAGCTGGCACTCCCGGTTCCACCGGATAAATTTGTCTTGGCCACACCGTTGCTAAGTTCTGCACCGCTCGGTGGTTGCGAACCGCCGCCGCCACCACTACAGCCATTGGCCGCGAGATAGTCCATTGCGTCTTTCGCTTGCACTAACCCAAAACCGTACGCGACATCGCGACCTGAAGCACCGAGATCTTGTGCTGATGCATTTAAAGCATTCCGAATTTGCGACGCTGAGCAGCTCGGATAATTGGACCAAACCAAAGCCGCAACACCAGCCACATGAGGCGATGCCATCGAAGTACCACTCATCGTTCCGTAGTTACCACCACCGGAGCCGGTGCCAGTTGGGTAGGTCGATAAAACACTCACACCTGGAGCGGCAATTTCAACCTGCGAGTTTTTCTGAGAGAAACCGGCTAAGTTCTTATTGCTATCGACGGCAGCAACCGAAACGACTGCATTATAAGAGGCGGGATAGGACAACGCGTCCGTTGAACGATTCGGGCTACCGTCATTCCCTGCTGCGGCAATCAACAATACACCGCTATCTGCAAGTTGTTGCATGGCGTTTGCTTCGGTCTGTGAGGCGCCGCCGCCACCCAAGCTCATGTTAACCACATCGGAGCCGTTATTCGCACAGACTTCAATTGCTGAAATTAACGATGAGGTGTAGCCCCAGCCACTGGCATTAAATACTTTGACGATATGCATGCTTGGATTGCTACCAATCACGCCACGCACGCCGGTGGAATTATTAATCGCAGCAATGGTGCCGGCTACATGCGTCCCATGGGGTCCGCCTTGATCATACCAATTACCTGTACCCGAATTGTTGGTTCCATTAATCGTACCGCCAAATGAGCCCATGTCTTCGTGCGGCATCTCCAAGCCAGAATCAATCACACAGATTTTCTTGCCACCTGCGCCCGCCGATGCCGCAGCATCGCTGACTTGATCCGCTTGCACCATGCTAATGCCATAGGGCTGGGTTTGCGCCATCAAGCGACGGGGATGGTCGACTTCGACATAGTCCACATTTGGATTTTTAGACAAGCGTTTGAGTTGTGCTTTATCAAGAACCGCGGCAACAGCCATATTGCCGCGCATGGCCAACTTCATCTGGCCTCCGACAGCTTGCACTGCGCGTTCAGCCGCTTGGACATTTAATTCACGTTTACCATTCGCTGCAGCGACAGCAAGACCGGGCGCCTCTTTAAACTTGATTATGTAACGAGATTCAACGATCTGATCAGCTTTGACGGGAGTTAATAACTGTGCGTTATCAGCGGGTTGCTGCGCGAGAGCAGCAGAAATGCTTCCTGCGACCAAGGTGGTCAACAGCACTTTGGATTTATTCATTATTATTTGACCTTGTTGATGTGTTCTTATTGTTTTCCACCCGCCGACCACAATCCTTTGTGCAGGCTAAATTTCATCCATGAGTAACAGAAGGTAGCAGCCTGTTGTCAGATCAACAAGTAAAGATCGTGTTAATTTACCTTGTTAATAGTAACTCACTATTTTTTATACAACTTTATTTTTTGAGGAGGATGTTTCGAAGGATTCGATGATGGGGCAAGGTCCGGCATGACCGGTATGACAGGCGTTTACGAGTTGGCTGAGAGCGTCTCTCGCGTCATGTAGATCTATGATCTTGCGTTCAATGTCCTGCAGCCGTTCTTGCGCTAAAGCAAGCACTTGCGAGCGCTCCTCCGTGCTGTCGAGGGCTATCAGTTGTTTGATTTCACGCAAGGTAAAACCAGCTAATTGCGCCTTTTTAATGAATTGAAGACGTTCAACATGTGCCTGCCCATAACGGCGAGTTGCTCCTTGCTGTGCTTGCGGGATCTCTAACAACTCATTACGCTGATAGAAGCGCACAGTTTCAACACCGACGCCACAATGTGCCGCCAGTTTGCTAATCGTGAAATGAAAATCTTGACTCTGTACCATGGTACGCAGTTTAAGCTAGTCACTCGACTCCAACAAGAGTCTTCTACTAAGAAGGAGATATGTTATGAGTAAGAAAGCAGTGATTTATCGCATGATGACTGAGCATCATACCTGTCCGTATGGACTAAAAACTGTCGATTTATTAAAGCGCGAAGGGTTTGAGGTTGAAGATCACCATCTGACTTCACGTGAAGAAATTGATGCCTTCAAAGAAAAGCATGATGTGAAAACAACGCCACAAACTTTTATTAATGGCGAACGTATTGGTGGTTATGAAGCGGTTCGTAAGCATTTAGGTAAGTCAGTTCGCGACCCCAACAAGCCGAGCTATCAGCCGGTCATTGCGCTGTTTTCTATGACTGCGTTGACCTCGTTGGTGTTGAGTTTC
>DASSWH010000233.1:0-6217 GCA_035705175.1 Pseudidiomarina sp. | reverse complement strand
GTTAAATATTCCTGACCGAACGTCATCCAAAACCGTGCTCGTTTCAGCGTCGGGAAGTGTTTGACGATAGACTCCAACTCTTCATGGAACAGCAAGTAGGAAGCGCGAACTCCGACATTTGGATAATCGAGATCTTCGCGCACACTGATGGGATCGGTTTCATGCCACTCACCATTTTCCCAGTACTTACCACGTTGCGTAATTTCACGAATATTGATCTCTGGATTAAAGTTCGTCGCAAAGGCTTGGCCATGATCGCCGCCGTTACAATCAACAATGTCGAGATAATGAATTTCGTCAAAATAATGCTTGGCTGCATAGGCGGTGAAGACGTTTGTCACGCCGGGATCGAAACCCGCGCCGAGTAGGGCCATAATACCTTTCTCTTTAAAGCGCTCTTGGTACGCCCACTGCCACGAATACTCGAACTTGGCCTCATCTTTGGGCTCATAGTTCGCGGTATCGAGATAATGAACGCCAGTTTCTAAGCAGGCATCCATGATTGGTAAATCTTGATAGGGTAACGCGACGTTAATCACTAAGCTTGGTTGCACCGTACGGATGAGATCTGCGACTTCACTCACGTTGTCAGCGTCGACTTTGTAAACTCCCACGACACGATCTTTCCCAGCTTCAGCTTGCAATTGTTCGCACTTTGACAAGGTCCGACTTGCGAGATGAATTTCCGAAAAATATTCTGGCAACATGGCACATTTTTTTACGACCACACCAGCAACACCACCTGCTCCAATGATTAAGACTCGAGACATGTATCAATACCCTTTTTGTCTAAATAGCCAATTTGTCGGCAATCAAATTAAGGGCAAAAGATAGCACAAAAATATGGGTTTCGCATGAATTGTGAAGCGAATTAACGCGTACGCTCTAAATATAAACGTGCCAGTTGGCGTAGTTGAGATTGCATCGACGTTTGGTCAGGAAATCCATATCGCTTCGCCAGTTCGCCAAGTGTTCCACGCGATTCGAGTAGGCCGCCCGGTAACTTGATTTCAAATGCTACGAGTGATTTTTTATAATCGCAAACACGCCATGCAAATTGGACGTCATTGAACGGTAAATGGCCAAATGCAAAGCCAGCCAATTGCTGACGTGCGATCGCGTGACAGGACGGTGATAGAGCGACTTCTCGATGTTGCAACCAACCAATCTCTGCAGCGTAATAGTTCGCCCAATTATCGATCAATAGGCGTTGTGTCGCTTTCAGACCACAAGCAATTAGGGCATTCGGGAAACCGCTCGCCATGTTCATTTTGCGACCCATGCGGAGAATTTGGAAGTCAGCTGCAAGCCAAAATTTCATGACGCCGGGATCAGCGCCGAAGCTACTTCCCAACGCATCTACATCTTGGTCTCGAGCGCGCTGCTTAAGTTCTTGTAGCATTCGATAGCCAAGACCTTGTCGCTGCAGGGCTGTCGCCACTGCAATACGAGTAACTCGCCACCAACGCCAGGTAAGCGCCTCACGTTGTTGCAGATAAAACCCGATGGCTTGCGGCATCAGGTGTCCAAGTAGCCGCCGCTCTCCCTGCATAACTGCTTGTTGTAGGTTCTCTTCTATTGGACCTTCCTCAACATACCAAACCACACCAATAACAGCGCTACCGGAGTAAGCAACGAGCAGCCGTTGCTCGCTGCCGTCAAGTAAGAGTCTCAGGTCATTCGGACTGCTTTGGTAATGCGCGTCGAGCAGCAGTGCCATAATGTCACGTAGCTCTTGTTCGGTAAGCTGCGTGGCATGACAATCTCGGATCTTGATTTGATTTTGTTTGGATTCGGGAATAGTTAGTGGCTCGCTGTGCAATATAAGCGTATCACGCAACCAAAGCTCAGCGGGGTCGTCGGCCTGCCAGCGCAGAGGTTGCGTCAACTCATGCACCTTACAAATTCGTCTTTGTCGTAACCAATCGACAAAGCGGATGGCGAAGCCTCGACCACATCCTTCGTAGCCGTCTATGGTGGTTGCGACGGCCCATACTGAGTAACGCTCAACAAGTTGACGAAGAATATGCATCGGTATCGCTGCTGCTTCATCTATGATTAATCGTTTGGTTCGGCCGGCAGAGTCGACTTGGAGAAGTTTATCCCAAGCGCAAAAAACTGCTGCGTCGCCGGCCTGGTCAAGAAGTGTCTGAACAGCATGCGGATGAGCCGCAGTTACGAGTACCTGCTCTTTATAGTGGTCAAAATAGCGGCGGCAGGCAATCCCAAGGGTCGTACTTTTACCTCGCCCTCGGTCTGCCATGAATAAGTGGCAAGTACCTATCAAATCTGCCATTGTGGTGCTAGCAGCTTGTTGTTCTGTGGTTAAGGTAAGCGTTGCTTTGGCGGACTCAACTGGCCCCGGCAGTCGCGACCAATCAAAATCGTTGGTTGGGTTTAGCACGACAACTGCCGAACTGTTTTGGGCAGTGCGAAGCAGCCGTCGTTTGAATGCAGACATTGAGGTCGGCAATAGAGCAATGAGAATACCACCGCCCTGAACGGTTCCTAAACAAGCGGCCAACGCATCCGCATGAATTGCCACGCGCATATCGAGTAAGACTCGATTCGTTGAACCTCCCAAGTTATCACGATAGCGGTGAATAGCCGTTCGCTCTGGATCAGAATCGCTCAACCAAAGATCAATGGATTGTTGCTGTAAGAGTTGATAATTTTCTGCTAACCAAGCGGCATCGCCATCCAGCAAGAGAACGCCACGATGACGTTTCTCTGCCAGTGAAGTTAACATCTCTAATACGCGATTGATCATAGACTGACGTTAGCATTTGATGGTTAGTTATTGAGATCGAGAGAGTACCTGTAATTTCTTTATGAAGAAAGCTTAGTCTGAGTTTAATACAGCAAGCTGTAGAGAACGCGTCGATATTTTGTTGCGAGTGGATCCCCCGGTGGTAACGCATTGAGCATATCGGTCGCTCGTTGCCGCGCATCGGCAAATGCTAGATCTGTTTTCAAGACGCCAAATACATGCTCAAGAGCTTCTTCCATGCGCTTCGCTTCAAATAGCCGGATGGCAAGATCCATTCTCAGTTCGAGGTTTTCTGGCTGCGCTGAAAGTTTCTCTGCTAGCTCTCTCAATTCCGGAGAGTCTGCTGCTTCTTCTGCCATTTTCAGCTTACTCATCAGGTGCTGATAAAAACTGTCTTGGTCGACCATCGTGATTGACTTCAAGAGCTCTCGAACCTGTTCCAGACGACCAAGTTCTAGTGCCGCTGCTGCCAATATCATGCGAGTTTGTGCGCCGCTTGAATCAATGTCATACGCTTGTTTAGCCAGCCCATAGGCAGATTCATATTGTTCAGTTTCGAGTTGCTCCATAGCTTGTTCAATGAGTTCATCACTCGGACTTGGCAGATGCGTGCGAAGGCGTTCGCGAATCGATTCTTCCGGCTCTACTCCGGCAAAACCATCAACAGGTTGCCCCTCTTTGAACAGCGCCACAGTAGGTAGATTGCGAACGCCAAACTGAGCGGCAAGTTGCTGTTGTTCTTCACAGTTCAATTTTGCTAGGACCAAACCATTCGGGAATTCGTTAGCCAATTTTTCAAGCGTTGGCAACAGTTGCAGACTGGGCTCATTCCAATCGGCCCAAAAAAAGACCATCACAAGCTTGGACTGTGAGGTCTCCAAAATAGCTTGCTGAAAGTTTTGAACCGTCACATCGACGATAGTTGCTGATGTCGAAAGCATAGTGACCTCAATAGGTAAAACGGAATAGGGGAATTAAGAAAACCACCGCAGAAGCTTTTGCTTGAACGATGTATAAGGCGGATAGCGAAACTTAGGATCAAACCAAAATGGTCGGGTCATCAAGGCCTTCTGATGACTAAAGGTATCGAATCCAAATTTACCGTGGTAGCGCCCCATGCCACTCGGACCCACACCACCAAAAGGGAGTTCAGGATTGAGCATAAACATTAAGGTATCGTTGTTACACTGATTACCCGCATGGGTTTGTTCGGTTAACTGTTTCAAAGCCGCTGAGTTGTTACTGAATCCATATAAAGCCAGCGGCTTATCGCGACGCTGAATAAACTCAATGGCTTCAGCGAGATTATTGACGCTAATAATCGGTAATATAGGGCCAAATATTTCGTCCTGCATGACCGCACTATCTACCACTACATCGGTCAATATTGTTGGTTCAATATAACACTCCTCGCGCTCGTAGCTGCCTCCGACCGCGACCGTTCCGTCGTTTAAATACTGGACTAGTCGTTGCCAGTGTTGTTCATTAACAATTCGGCCGTAATCACTGGCTTGATCAGCTTCTTTACCAAAGAATTCGTGAATGGCGTGCTTGAGTTCTCGTACCAAAGCATCATGCTGACGCGTGTCGACAAGAACATAGTCCGGTGCGATGCAGGTTTGACCAGCATTGATCCATTTACCCCAGGCAATGCGTCTAGCTGTAGTGGGGATATCGGCATCGGCGAGAACAACCGCTGGGCTTTTACCTCCTAATTCAAGCGTAACTGGAGTTAAATGTTCAGCGGCGGCTTTCATCACAATGCGACCAACTCGTCCACCTCCGGTGTACATAATATGATCGAAACGCTCGGCTAATAGTTGCTGCGCAACGTCAGCTCCACCTGTCACTACTTTCACTGCTTTGGTATCTATATAATCAGGTAACAGACGGGCAAGCAGAGTCGACGTTGCTGCTGCAAGCTCCGACGGTTTAACCACCGCGCAGTTACCCGCTGCTAATGCTGCTACCAACGGACTGAGTAATAACTGCAATGGATAATTCCAAGCGCCCATAATAAGCACAACGCCCAGCGGTTCAGGCTGTAAATAGCTCTTACCTGGCCACGCTAATAGCGGCTGTGAGACTCGCTGTGGACGCATCCATTGGCGAAGATGTTTTAGGGTGTGTTTGATGTCACTGCGTAAAAAGCCAACCTCGGTCAGCCAGCCCTCAGCTTTAGATTTTCCTAAATCATCTGAAAGCGCCTGCAACAGGGTATCTTCATGTTCAACAATGAGCTTGTCCAATGCGAGCAATTGTTGTTGCCGCCAATCGAAAGAGCGGGTCTTTCCTGTTGCATAAGTTGTACGCAGTGATTCAATCATGCTAATCCGCCTAAGGTAATGTTCTTGGTTTCTTGGTACTCGGCGAGTCCATAACGCGAACCTTCACGTCCGATACCAGATTCTTTCACCCCACCAAATGCATTATAGGCGTGTGATATCGCGCCTGCATTGATACCCAGCATACCGCAGTCAAGCTGCTCGCTCACGCGGTAAATCTGCGCGATATCTTGCGTACAGAAATAACCGGCTAACCCAAATGGAGTGGAATTTGCATTGGTAATAGCTTCTTCTTCCGTTGCAAACGTTTGTATGGCTATCACCGGACCAAAAATTTCTTCTTGAGCGATCGTCATGCTGGCTGAAACTTTGGTTAATAGGGTTGGTGCATAGAACTGGGGACCAAGATCGCTCAGTACTTTACCGCCACAAATAAGTTCGGCTCCGTGTTCTTGTGCCGCAGCCACCAAGCGTTCGACCTTTTCGATCGCGGATCGATCGATTAGTGGACCATAATCGGCATCTTCGGTGTCGCCGGCGGCAACTTTGATTCCTTCGAGGCGTTGTTGCAGACGTTTGATAAAGTCCTGTTCAATAGCTTCATCAATTAAAACGCGATTTGCGGCAATACAGGTTTGGCCGGCATTACGAAATTTAGCAACCATCAGTTGGTCGATTGCATGCTCGATATCAGCCGATTTAAAAACAATAAACGGCGCATTTCCACCCAGCTCGAGCGACACTTTCTTCATGGTTCCTGAGCATTGTTGCATCAGCTGCTTACCCACTTCCGTTGAGCCGGTAAAGGTAAACTTGCGCACGCGCGGATGGGTCGTAAAGACTTCACCTACAGTTTTTGCTGCGGTTGTTGGGACCACATTAAATACGCCATCTGGGATGCCGACTTCACTGGCTAATTGAGCTAAAGCTAAAGCGGATAGTGGTGTTTGCTGCGGAGGCTTCACTACGATCGTGCAACCTGCGGCTAACGCTGGTGCAACTTTGCGCGTGATCATCGCATTTGGAAAATTCCATGGGGTAATCGCCGCACAAACGCCTACGCCTTGTTTGATGATCCAACTGCGCTTATCCTGACTTGATTGCGGCAACATATCACCATAGCTGCGTTCGGCCTCACCAGCAAACCAGTCAATGAAGCTTG
>DASSWH010000232.1:0-5032 GCA_035705175.1 Pseudidiomarina sp. | reverse complement strand
TCGAGTTTGCGTCCTCAGTCAGACCCCAAAAGTCTTCCTTTTTGCCTTTGCCGATTGCTCGTGAGAAGCCAGTTCCGACAGGATCGACAAACACCATATCGGTCACATCAAGAATGGTTTCGGGTGCGTCTTTTATCGTATATGGCGCTACCCCTGGATGCTCCGCATCACTCGGCACAACAATGCGCTTCGGCCCATAGGCGCCCATGTGCAGCCAAGTAGACGATGACCCAGGGCCACCATTCCAGATAAAGGTTACTGGACGCTGTTGCTTGCTATCCACCACGTAATCAAACGAAAAAATCGCCGCGGTCGGCTCACCTTCAGCATTGCGCAGATAGGTTTCACCCGCGTCCACCGTGTAATTGAGTCGCTCACCGTTAAACGTGCCTTTGTGCTGCGAACTGAAGCGCGTCGGCTCTGGCACCGGTTGCTCTGTCTGCTCTTGTTCAGCCGCATGATCAGCTTCTTGTGCTGAAACGCTGTTTGATTGGGTGAGCGAGAAAAGAAGCGCTAAAAAAACGAGGTAAGAAGTTATTGGTTTCACTGCGTTATGTCCTATTTGGGCGATTGTTTGAGATTAGCACAAATAGAAAAGGCAATGCGATGCTCTCTACTTCCGATCCTTAAGCATCCTATAAACGGATATGCCCTAACCCCGCCAGAACAGCCGAGTGCAACGTCGCTGATTCGAAACGATCACTTATCTCCTTTTATGCTCGTACATCGCTGCATCCGCTACCTTAATCATGTTCTCTATTGTTAGGTCATTGTCTGGAGCAAAACTAGCAATACCGGCACTGTATTCTATTTTAAAAGGTTTCTGATTCGAGTCGTTTTCTTCCTCAACGGCTTGAGCAAACTGAGCAAGTATTGTCGCGACTTGATCTTCAGACGTATTGGACAACATTAAAGTAAACTCGTCGCCTCCAAATCTACCAACAACATCCGATTCTCGGAACGTCTCAAGCATGAGCCGCGCGAAGGCCTTCAATACATAATCACCCTCATGGTGCCCATACTTATCATTAATTTGTTTAAATTTGTTCAGATCAAAAACGACAAAGGTAAAAGGAACCTCATGGCGTCTGCACATGCCTATAGAATAATCAGCGAGTGTCAGGAAGCCGCGCCTGTTCGATATCAAAGTCAACTCATCTAGCGTTGCTAGTTGGATGGATTTCACTTCCTGCTCAATCATTGCGCCTAGGTCAGCGAGAAGTTGTCGATCCTCGTCACTCATCTCACGAGGACTAGAATCAATTAAGCACAGCGTTCCGATTTTGAGGCCCGCCCGTAACTTCAAAGGGTAACCAGCATAAAATCGAATTTTTGGCCCCGAAATCACTAATGGATTATTAGAAAAACGTTCATCATCGACGGTGTTCGGTATGATGAACAAACCATCCTGATTGATTGCATGAGCGCAGAACGATATGTCGCGCGGTGTTTCGTCAATATCCAATCCTTGATTTGACTTAAACCACTGCCGATTCTGATCAATCAAGCTAACTAGCGCTATGTCAACGCCAAACAGTCGCTTGGCCATACGTGTCACACGATCAAACCGCTCCTCATGTCCCGTATCTAAAATACAAAGAGTTTTTAGTGCGTGAAGGCGTTCTGCTTCGTTTTCTGGGATCGCTGGTTTTTGCATAATTTGAACCCTATGTTTATACGGTAAACATGAGTATGAGCGATTATCTACTGAGACACTAATTTTAATTAGTGCAGTGTCGACTTAACATGGAAAGGCTTGATAGATGGTGGCCCCTCCCAGATTTGAACTGGGGACCAACCGATTATGAGTCGGGTGCTCTAACCACTGAGCTAAGGGGCCATTTGGAGATTGCTGTGTAGAAAACGAAAATCGGGCGCAAGTATATGAAAATTGCGCCCGCTTGTCATGACCTTAGCTGCGAAAATTTAGAGTTTAATGCCGTAAAATTCGGCTGCGTTGGTCGCGAATACTTTATCGGTGGCAGCTTCGTTCGGAAGAGCCTCGTATACGGTGTCAATGTCACCGAGATTAAAGGGCCGCTCAGCTCGCGCTGACGGTAAGTCGGTGCCGAACATCAAACAGTCTGGATTGACTTCATAGAGCTTCTTCACCGCTTGTGCCACGTTCACTTCAGTACGGCCAAAGCCACTTGCTTTAATCTTGACACCCGCTTCTGCGAGTCGCAGCACTTGCGATAACCCTGAGCGTGCCATACCCAGATGATCCACAGACGCTTTGGGTAGCTTCAATAATTTCGGTACCACGTCATCAAGCTCACGGCTGTCGACATAAAGCTCCAGGTGCCAGCCGACAAGATCCCAAATACGCTTGCCATAGTCGACCATGTTATCCAGGCCACTTACTACTCCGCGCTTCAGGTTCACGCGCACAGCACGGACACCTTGCTCGTGCAACTCAACTATACGTTTGTCTGACACCGTACTGGGTAAATTGGTGACACCCACAAAGTTCTCACCGAGCTGATCCAGCGTCGGTTTGAAATAGCTTTGGTCAAAGCCCTGTACCGAGCCTGACGCCACCGCACCGCCAACAATATTTAGTTCTTTGGTCCGATGTTGATAATCTTCAACTGAGAATGGTGGCGGTAAGAAGCCTTGATTCTCAATCAAAGGGAAAGCGCTGTTGTAAATGTGAAAGTGCGCATCCACAATACGCTTTGGGGAGTTGATCATAAATCGTCCTTTTCAGCGAAATTAGCACTACTTTAACGCATTTAGGCACAAATTTCACATCGAGCCCGTTTATACGCGGTATGAAAAAAGCTCCAACATGTCGCCATGGGGAGCTTTTTCTGACTCGCATTCAGCGCGTTCGTTCAACGAATACGCTGATCTGCGACTATTCGTCGAGGAATGACTTCAATTGTTCAGAACGGCTTGGATGACGAAGCTTACGCAGCGCCTTCGCTTCAATCTGACGGATCCGCTCACGGGTCACGTCAAACTGCTTGCCAACTTCTTCCAATGTATGGTCGGTATTCATATCAATACCAAAGCGCATCCGCAGTACTTTCGCTTCACGTTGTGTGAGGCCACCTAAGACTTCACGTACCGCATTGCGTAAGCTCTCTGAAGTGGCTGAGTCCACCGGCAGATCCAGCGTGGTGTCTTCGATAAAGTCACCCAGATGCGAATCTTCATCATCACCAATCGGCGTCTCCATGGAGATCGGTTCTTTGGCAATTTTCAGCACCTTACGGATTTTATCCTCTGGCATGACCATGCGTTCAGCCAATTCTTCTGGCGACGGCTCACGACCCATTTCTTGCAGCATCTGCCGCGAGATCCGATTCAGCTTGTTGATCGTTTCGATCATGTGCACTGGAATACGAATGGTACGTGCTTGGTCTGCGATTGAACGCGTGATTGCCTGCCGAATCCACCAGGTCGCATAAGTTGAGAACTTATAACCACGGCGGTATTCGAACTTGTCGACCGCTTTCATCAAACCGATGTTACCTTCTTGAATCAAATCCAAGAACTGCAAGCCACGGTTGGTGTACTTCTTCGCGATCGAGATAACCAACCGCAAGTTCGCTTCGACCATTTCTTTCTTGGCACGACGCGCCTTCGCTTCGCCAATCGACATGCGACGGTTGATGTCTTTCACTTTCGCGATAGTCAAACCGGTTTCGATCTCGACTTCCGCGAGCTTGTGAATGCAACGCTCAAGCTCTGTCTTCAGTTCTTTCAGAGCATCCGAGTAGCTCTCGCCCGCACCAATTTGCGCATCCAACCAAGCCGTGCTGTTTTCATTGCCAGCAAAGGCTTTCATGAAGTTGCGCTTGGGCATGCCCGCTTGTTCGACCGACATTTTCATGATCAAACGTTCTTGCACCCGCACACGATGCATCATGTCGCGCATGTCTTTGACCAAACGGTCGAACTGTTTCGGTACTAAACGGAATTGTTTGAAGAGGTCACTGAGCGCTTCAATTTGCACACGTGCTTTGGCGTGATCACGACCGTGCTTGCTGATAGCCGTACGAGTTTTCTCATACTGGTCACGCAATTCACCGAATTTTTGACGCGCAAATTCTGGGTCAATACCACCCTCATTCGCATCATCATCGTCATCGTCATCGCTGTCGTCATCATCTTCTTCTTCGAGCTCTTCTTTAGAGAGCTCAGAACCGATGTGCGTCGCGCTAACTGGCGCAGTGTCTACTTCATTGGGATCGATAAAGCCTGAAATGATGTCGGTCAGACGCATTTCTTCAGCTTCGCAGGTATCCCACTGCTCGAGCAGGAAGTTAATTGCTTCTGGATATTCTGCTACCGAACACTGAACTTGGTTGATGCCTTCTTCGATACGCTTCGCGATATCGATCTCGCCCTCACGGGTTAATAGCTCAACAGTTCCCATTTCACGCATGTACATGCGCACTGGGTCAGTGGTACGGCCTAACTCACCATCAACACTCGCTAATGCTTGCGCGGCGGCTTCTGCTGCGTCTTCATCGGCGGTGTCTTCACTCATCATCAGTTCATCGGCATCCGGTGCGTTTTCAAACACCTTGATACCCATGTCGTTGATCATGCTGATGATGTCTTCAATTTGATCAGAATCTACAATCTCAGAAGGTAAATGGTCGTTCACTTCCGAAAAAGTCAGGTAACCCTGTTCTTTTCCTTTGGCAATAAGAAGTCTGAGTTGTGATTGACGACTCTGCTGCATACAGATCTACCACCTATTATTTAACGAGCAAAAATTAAATAAGCAAAACCGGTCTTAATCCCCGGTATCGATATTCGAAAGGGAGATAAATATAAGACCGGAAATGATAGCAGATTCTGTAGTTTTCAGCCAGAATTTAATCAATTCTTCGCAGGAATTCGGCTCACAGCTAGGTCACCAGTACCGACTAAACTACCGTTCACAAAGACTAATGGCGTGCATTCATCTTTGGTGGTTTCGCCGTCGGAGTCGACACGATGGGTGCGATAATAAAGTACACGGTACTTATCGCCGTCAACGGTCCAAAGCTCAGAGAAATTCGGAGTACCTAGG
>DASSWH010000231.1:0-9501 GCA_035705175.1 Pseudidiomarina sp. | reverse complement strand
TACGACAAAGCCAGAGGGTAGGTGGGTAATTCGAATGGCGGAGTCGGTACGGTTGACGTGCTGACCACCAGCCCCTGACGCGCGATAGGTATCAATACGCAAGTCGGCCGGATTGATCTCGACCGCCTCAGCTTCTGGAACTTCGGGCAACACCGCAACCGTACATGCGGAAGTGTGCACTCGACCTTGAGATTCAGTTTCCGGTACGCGCTGAACACGGTGACCGCCGGACTCGAATTTCATCCGGCCATAGGCGCCATCACCCGACACATGCGCAATCACCTCTTTGTAACCGCCATGCTCGCCGTCACTGGCACTGACAATACTTACCTTCCACCCCTTTTGTTCAGCGTAACGACTGTACATGCGGAACAAATCACCCGCAAAAATAGCGGCTTCGTCACCGCCCGCACCGGCGCGAATTTCTAGATAGCAAGGATGGTCATCATTGGGGTCACGCGGCAGTAATAGAATTTGTAAGTCATGCTGCAACGTCTCCAGTTGCTGCTGCGCAGATTCAAGTTCTGCCTTCGCCATGTCGCGAATCTCGGCGTCATCTTCTTGCAGCATCTCCTTGGCACCAGCTTCATCTTGTTGAGCACGTTGATACGCGGTAAAGCAATCGACTAAGGCTTCAAGCTGCGCATATTCGCGGGACAATGCGCGAAATTTATCCTGATCACCGATAATCTGTGGATCACTCAGGAGTTGTTGCACTTCTTCATATCGTTCCAGCAACGCTTCTAATTTGCGAACGATGGACGGATTCATCATGGAGTTAACCTATTTCGATTCTTCTTGGTTGAGTTGTTGGAGTACAGCTAAGGTTAAGTAGTCGCCGTTTGCTCCTGCATCACGCAGGAGTTTGGTAGGTTGATGGAGAAACTGTTTGGTCAACCGCTGACTCAATTCCTCAATAACTTCACTCGGGTCTTTACCTGCTTGCAGCTGCAGCCGGGCACGCGCGAGTTGCTCAGTAGCCATCGCTTCCGTCCGTTGCCGAAAATCACGGATCACGTCGACTGAATCAAGGCTCCGTAGCCATGCGACAAAGCCACCCGTTTGTTCTTTAATAATGGCGCGAGCTTCTGCAGCCGCATCCTCTCGGTTCTTGAGATTTTCCGTAATGATGCCTTGCAAATCATCGACCGTGTACAAATAGGCATCATTTAAGTCATTGACCTGCGCTTCGATGTCACGAGGTACCGCCAGGTCAATGAGTAGCATGGGTCGACGCTTGCGACTTTTCAGTGCAGACTCTATCAACCCTTTGCCGATAATCGGTAAGGTACTTGCCGTCGAACTAATCACAATATCAGCTTGCGGTAATAATTCAGGCAGCTCACCTAACGTATAGGCTTGCCCACCAAATGCCGTTGCAACCGCTTCGGCGCGAGCCAAGGTTCGATTGGCGACCAATAAGGTAGCGACGCCTTGCTCTTTCAAATGCTGTGCCGCGAGCTCTGCGGTATCACCAGCACCTACGAGCAAAACGGTTGCACGTTCGAGTTCAGCAAAAATATGCTTGGCTAAATTGACCGCAGCATAAGCGACGGAAACGGCGTTCTCACCGACTCGAGTTTCACTCCGCACTGTCTTTGCGACCCGAAACGTCTGTTGAAACAATCGTTCCAACACGCCACCCACACTGGTTTGATTTTTGGCAAACTGATAAGCCTGTTTCACTTGCCCTAAAATTTGTGGCTCACCTAGCACGAGTGAATCCAGGCCGCTCGCCACCGCCATCAAATGCTCGATTGCTGCATCATCTTGATAGCTGTAGCTATGCGCTTGCAATTGCTCAATATTAACACCGTGATAGCCAGCTAACCAACCGACTAACAGGTCGCTCGAAACATTTCCGTGACAGTAGAGTTCCGTGCGATTGCACGTGGATAAAATGACCGCTTCACGCACACCTGTCTCTTCACGCAGGCGAGCCAGCGCCTGATGCAGTTGCTCCGGCGAGAAGGCGACACGTTCACGCAAATCGACCGAGGCCGTTTTATGGTTAACACCCAATGCAAAAATGGTCATAATATCGGGAAAAGACATGCCCTTCGCTACTGCAAAACGGTGGTAATTGTACGTGAAACCCCGCATGATGGAAAGCATCGTAGCGTTGTAAACGAACCGGACAAAACGTATGAGAAAGTTGTGGATAAGCACTTGCGTACTGCTGCTTGCAGCCTGTAGCAGTGTTCCAGACGGTGAAAAGATTGATTCGATTCAACCAATCGATCGCGCCGCTTATGAACGCCATCAGCAACTGCTGGTCACAAAAAACTCGTGGCGCCTGCAAGGTCAACTCGCTTTATTTAACCTTCGCGATGATTCCCGTGATGCTGTCTATTTAGATTGGTCTTGGACGCCAGATGAAACCGCCATGCGCTTTTCTCATCCATTACGGGGAACCCTAGCGACCATCGAGCAGACCGCAACAGGAGCACTTCTGATTGATGATGAGCAAAATGAATATCGCGCACCCACAATTGCAGCCTTGCTCACAACGTACTTTGGTGTCCGCTTACCTATCGACTCCCTACCCACGGTCGTGCGCGGTATATTGCCGCGTCAAGCCGTCGCGGTTGAATTCATGCATCCGGTTCAAGACTCATCAACGGTTGTCCTCGCGAGTTACGAGGTCAATGCCGAGGGCCAGCAATGGCGCGCTAATTTAGCCAATTACAGCGCTTTTGAGAGCATCTATGTTCCTAAAAATATCGAACTGACCGCAGCCGATTGGCGCATCAAACTTCGTATTAACGAGTGGTTTTTATGAAATCTCCGTTAACGCTGCCCGCTCCAGCAAAGCTCAATCTATTCCTGCACATCGTTGGCCGCAGAGCAG
Organism: Pseudidiomarina sp.; assembly: GCA_035705175.1. Lineage (GTDB taxonomy): Bacteria > Pseudomonadota > Gammaproteobacteria > Enterobacterales > Alteromonadaceae > Pseudidiomarina. Next base: position 6,650 of record DASSWH010000231.1, on the reverse strand, counting down.
ACGGTTACCACATGCTCAATACCTTGTTTCAATTCCTCGATCACGGCGACTCCTTAACGTTCACACCCACGGCTACAGCTACTGTCAGTGTGCATTGCAGTCAGCCGACATTAGAAGGCCCGGATAATCTGGTAAATCGTGCTGTGCAATTAGTTCAAGAGAAATTCCCAAACCATTGGCACGGACTGCGTATCGATATTGAAAAACGGTTACCTGTTGGCGGTGGGCTTGGCGGTGGGTCGTCCGATGCGGCTACAACGCTTCTTGCTTTGCGTCATTTGTGGCAACTCCCCATGAGTGATGATGAGCTTGCTCAACTTGGCGTGCAGCTTGGCGCTGACGTGCCAGTATTTGTCCATGGCAACGCAGCTTTTGCGGTTGGTATTGGCGAGCAATTAACCGCCTGCCAGCCAGCTTCGCCCTGGTATTTAGTGATTCATCCGGACATTCACATCAGCACGAGAGAGATTTTTCAGCATCCTGATTTACCCCGTGCGTCAACCCCCATTCAGTCGCATCAATGGACGTGGGAGAATACTCACAACGACTGTGAACAACTGGTCCGCCAATTGCATCCCGAAGTTGCCAACGCCCTCGACTGGTTGGTAGAATACGCGCCGTCACGGCTGACCGGCACCGGAGCCTGTATTTTCGGACGTTTTGACAGCCAGACCGCAGCAACGGATACGCTTGCACAATTGCCTGCACCATGGACAGGGTTTGTCGCCCGCGGGCTCAATGAATCTCCGGTCTGCTCGCTACTGCGGCAGGCTTCAACTGTGAACCTGACCAAACAATATTGAGGTTTAGTGTGCCTGATATGAAGCTTTTTGCTGGTAATGCCACGCCAGAACTCGCCCAGAAAATTGCCGACCGTTTATACATCAAGCTTGGTGACGCCGACGTAGGCCGCTTTAGCGATGGTGAAATCAGCGTTATGATCAATGAAAACGTCCGTGGCTCGGACGTTTTCATTATCCAATCCACTTGTGCTCCGACGAACGACAACCTCATGGAATTGATTGTGATGGTTGATGCACTGCGGCGTGCATCAGCAGGACGTATCACTGCGGTGATGCCCTATTTCGGCTATGCTCGTCAGGATCGTCGCGTTCGCTCTGCCCGTGTACCAATCACGGCAAAGGTCGTCGCTGACTTTTTATCCAGCGTCGGCGTTGACCGTGTGTTGACAGTCGATCTTCACGCCGAGCAAATTCAAGGCTTCTTCGACGTTCCTGTGGACAACGTGTTTGCGAGCCCCGTGCTGATGGAACATCTGCGACAGCAAGCGTTTCACAATCCTGTCGTTGTCTCACCGGATATTGGCGGCGTAGTTCGTGCGCGAGCTATCGCTAAATTGCTCAATGATGTCGACTTGGCGATTATCGATAAACGTCGCCCACGTGCAAACGAATCACAAGTGATGCACATCATCGGTGATATCAACGACCGCGATTGTATTATTGTGGATGACATGATCGATACCGGCGGTACGCTCTGTAAAGCAGCCGATGCGTTGAAGGCAAATGGTGCGCGCCGCGTCTTCGCCTATGCAACACACCCTGTTTTTTCCGGCAATGCCGTCGAGAATATTCGCGACTCACAAATTGACCAAGTCATCGTCACCGATAGTATCCCCTTAAGCAAGGGTATGAAGGCGCTAGACAAAGTTCATCAACTGACCTTGAGTGGCATGTTATCGGAAGCATTGCGCCGTGTTAGCAATGAAGAGTCTATTTCTGCAATGTTTGAGTACTAGTCGATTTGAACAAGTAAATAGCTCACAACACATCTTGAAAATAAAGGGCGCGAGTGCTAGTATTTCGCGCCCTTTATTTATGGGGTTTTTAAATCTGTAAGTTCACGCCGAATCGTTGGTCGCGACGAGTCGGCTATTATCAATTAATTACCGCAGCGTTCAGTCGCGGTATTGGAGTGACGTTATGTCTACAATCGATTTTACTCTGCAGGCAGAACTTCGCACAGACACAGGGAAAGGTGCGAGCCGCCGCCTGCGTCGCGAAGACAAAGTGCCAGCAATTATTTACGGCGGCAAAAAAGACGCCGTTTCTATCACTTTGCAACACAGCAAAGTGAACAATATGGCTGACTACGAAGCCTTTTATTCTCACATCCTCACGTTAGTAGTTGATGGCAAGAAGCAACAGGTGATTTTGAAAGACGTTCAGCGTCACCCGTTCAAGCCAAAATTGACTCACTTGGATTTCCAACGTGTTGAGAAAGGCCAGAAGTTACACACCAACATTCCACTTCACTTCATCAATGAAAAATCATCGATTGGCGTGAAGACTGAAGGCGGTGTTGTCGTTCACCATATTGCTGACGTTGAAATTCACTGTTTGCCACAAGACTTACCAGAGTTCTTGGAAGTTGATGTTGCGAACATGCACTTGGGCGACACCTTGCACTTGACCGACCTTGCAGTACCTAAGGGTGTTGAGTTGGTTGAGCTCACTAAAGGTGAAGATCACGACCAAGCAGTTGTCTCTATCGTCGCGCCACGCGTCGAGAAAGAGGAAACTGATGAAGAAGAAACTTCAGCAGAAGTTCCAACTACGAAAGAAACTGAAGCGAAAGCTGAAGACGACGACGCCAAATAAGGTTTCATGTCAACCATTCGCTTACTCGTGGGCCTGGGTAATCCAGGCCCCGAATATTCTCAAACTCGCCATAACGCCGGCTTCTGGCTGGTAGAAGCATACGCTCGTCAACACGCTGTCTCCTTCCAACCTGAATCCAAATTTTTCGGTCACACTGCGCGAATTCAACGCGGTGCGCTAGATTTACGTTTATTAATGCCGATGACCTACATGAATCGCAGTGGTCAAGGGGTTGCAGCACTGGCGAACTTCTACAAGATTAAACCAGAAGAAATTTTGGTCGCTTATGACGAGTTAGATTTACCACCCGGTACCGCCAAGCTCAAGACAGGTGGTGGCGCTGGTGGGCATAATGGTATTAAAGACATTATTGCACAGCTTGGAAGTCCGGACTTTCATCGCTTACGCATTGGTATCGGTCATCCTGGTCATAAGAGCCAAGTCACTGGCTTTGTACTAGGTAAAGCACCTGCGCTAGAGCAGAGCTGGATGGACGATACCATTGCGCAAGCGTGCCGCAGTATTGATTTGCTGATTGATCAAGATATGCGTGCGGCACAACAGCACCTTCATAGTTTTAAAGCACAGAGCGAGAGCTAATCATGGGATTCAAATGCGGCATAGTCGGCCTGCCTAACGTCGGTAAATCGACCCTTTTCAATGCATTAACCAAAGCAGGTATTGAGGCAGCTAACTTTCCATTCTGTACCATTGAACCCAATACGGGTGTCGTTGCCGTTCCTGACGAACGACTGAATCAATTGGCTGAAATCGTCAATCCACAGCGAATTGTTCCCACAACTATGGAGTTCGTAGACATTGCGGGCTTGGTTGAGGGTGCGTCCAAAGGCGAAGGCCTGGGCAACAAATTCTTAGCCAACATTCGCGAAACCGATGCCATTGGTCATGTCGTGCGCTGCTTTGAGAACGACAATATCGTGCACGTGGCTGGACGAGTGAGTCCGTCTGCTGATATTGAAATTATCAACACTGAGCTGGCTCTTGCCGATCTCGATAGCGTTGAGAAAGCTATTCATCGTCAAGGTAAAAAAGCAAAGGGCGGCGATAAACAAGCAACTGCTGAAATAGCCGTGCTGCAAAAGCTCCTACCCGCTTTAGAAAATGGCGATATGGCTCGCTCTGTAGCATTATCAGATGATGAACGAGCAGTCATTCGCTCCTACAATTTATTGACTCTGAAGCCCACCATGTACATTGCCAACGTCAATGATGACGGCTTCGAGAACAACCCTTACCTCGATGAAGTCCGTGCTATCGCGGCTAAAGAAGATGCGATTGTGGTTCCAGTTTGTGCCGAAATCGAATCGGAAATTGCTGAGCTCGATGAAGCTGAAAAAGCTGAATTTATGACCGACTTAGGCTTAACCGAGCCAGGTTTGAACCGCGTTATTCGCGGTGGCTATCAACTTCTCAACTTACACACCTATTTCACCGCTGGCGTGAAAGAAGTACGCGCATGGACCATTCCGATTGGTTCGACCGCTCCACAAGCCGCTGGCAAAATCCACACCGATTTCGAGAAAGGCTTTATTCGAGCCGTCGTCGTCGGATTTGACGACTACGTTCAGTATCGTGGTGAGCAGGGTGCGAAGGAAGCTGGGAAACGCCGCGAGGAAGGCAAAGAGTATATCGTCAAAGACGGTGACGTCATCCTATTCCGGTTTAACGTCTGAAGAAATAGTGAACAGTGAATGGTTAACAGTGAATAGAAAGGGCCAAGCCAACAAAGAGCGCTCTTTTTAGTCTTTGCTATTCACTGTTCACTGTAACTAGTAGCCAATGCTGACGGCGATGAGCAGTGCTACCGCAGAGGCTGCGAGTAGCTTCAGCATCAACGGCGCGACGAACTTAAACCAGCGCTCGTATGGGACTCCAGCGAGGCCGAGAATGCCCATCAATACCGGATTAGTCGGTACAATCATATTCATCAAGCCATCACCCATCTGAAATGCCATAACAGCAACTTGGCGACCAATGCCCGCTGCATCAGCAATCGGCACCATAATTGGCATGGTGACAAATGCCTGCCCACTTCCCGATGGAATAAAGAAGTTGAGCATGCTCTGGATGATGAGCATCGCAACCGCACCGAAATGCCCACCCAGCGCCTCAACCGGCATGGATAAATAATAAATCACTGTATCCAGCACTTGGCCCTGTTCAAGAATCATCGCAATAGAGCGAGCAAAGCCTATTAATAAGGCTGTTGCTGTGAGTTCAGCCGCACCCTCAATAAATCGTTGGGCAGCGTCGCCACTGGGCATTTTTGCAACAATCGCCGCGAATAAACCAAAACCAAGGAACAAAGCACTTAATTCAACCAAATACCAGCCATGAACTTTGATACCCCAGACGAGAACACCAAGTACGACAACGAATCCTGCGAGAATAATTTTGTGGCGATTGGTCAGTGTTGGGTACTCGGTAACTGCCGTATTGTCTTTAGGCTGTACATCCGCGAGCAAAGACGCGGAAGGATCCGCAGCGACGCGTTTGGCATAGCTGTATACGTGATGGAAGCCGATAGCGATAAAGAATGGCCACAATAGTAATCGATATTCTAATCCTGAGGCGGGTGGCACCTCCGCGATAGATTGAGCAATCAGCAAAGTAAACGGATTGAACAGCGATAAGCCATAACCAATACCATAGCCGACGATGAGAATCCCCATCGCCGTAATACCATCAAGCTTGAGGGCTCGACACAGGGCCACGAGCATTGCGACAAAAATAAGATACTCTTCAGCGACACCAATGAGCGCTGAGAATATACCGAAAGTCAGCATACCACCGAGAATCAACCAACCGGTCTTATCCGCAAACTTTTGCAGTAAGATTCCGATCACTGCGTCCAACATCCCAGTTGCCCGCAAAATCCCCATGACACCGCCAATCAAGAGCACAAAGAAGATCACGCCTTGGGCATCGGCTAATGCTTCAGGAATCACCAGCAACAATTGTAATGGACTTAAATAGTCAGCATCTTCAAGTTGTGCATAACTGCCCGGCACAACCGTGGTCTGACCGATGTCATTGACGGTGCGTTCAAACTCGCCAGAGGGAATAAGCCAGGTCATCACTAACGCGGCGATCATCAAATAGGCCATTAAGACTAATGTGTGGGGTACCTTGATTCTCATCTATCTTCCCTGTTGTGATAATAACTACGGACTATTAGTGAATAGTGAAAGGTGAACAGTTAACTGTCTACCGTTCACTATTGACTGTCAGTTTCATTAGAGGCCGACGACTTCGGAGTGCATTTCAGCTAACGCGGCAAGCAGCCTATTTTGAGTGGTCACCGGAACTTCTTCTTGTTCCATTGCGGTCATCAAGTCTTCGACTAAGGCGTTGAATTCTGCACGGGTAATGTTCATTCCAGTGTGCACCGTCACCATATCTTCACCAGTATACTCACAGGGGCCTCCTGCAATGACACAAACCTGTTCGGTGAGTAAGCGGTGCAAGCGCTCAATGTCCGTCTTTTCGAAGTGATGAATAATACGATCATCACTCGCTATTTCAAGGACAAAGGTTTCCATTAACTGACTAATACCTGCTTGCCCGCCCAATTCTTGATATAGCGAATCATCGGCTACTGCACTAGCACTGCTCAACGTTAGGGCTAGTGCGAACAACATACTTTTCATTGGCATGGTCCCAACTCCTGCTTAAAAGGTTGCTTGTAGTGATAAATACCAACCGGTTTGATCCGCGAGTCCTGCGATCGAATCTAAATCAGCATACGCGGCGACAACACTAACTGATTTAGTGGGAAAGTAGGCAACAAAAATATCATACCAATCGTGTTCTTCTGCAAATCCAAGATTGTCGGGTTTAGTACGATACTCAGCACCGACCGCCCAGTTTCGATTAATAAACATACCTACAGCGACTTCCGGCTGAAATTCGTAATCATCATTTTGGTCACCACCAAATCCAAGCAAACCGATCTGATTCGCTTTTGTCGCTCGCATCGTGATATTGGCAAGCCATGTTCGATGAAAT
>DASSWH010000230.1:0-3856 GCA_035705175.1 Pseudidiomarina sp. | reverse complement strand
GTGAGTATGTTGCGTATTGTTTTATTCTTAGCCACAAACTTGGCTATTTTGGTGGTTTTTGGTGTGGTCATGAATTTGATCATGCCAGCGTTTGGACTCGATCCCTCGGGTTATCAAGGCTTGCTGATCTTTGCAGCGCTGTTTGGTTTTGGTGGTGCGTTCATCTCGTTGTTCCTATCGAAATGGTTAGCAAAGCGCTCGGTGGGTGCGCATGTGATCACGCAACCACGTAACAGCACCGAAGCATGGCTATTGCGGAAAGTTGAAGAACAAAGCCGCAAGGCTGGTATTCCGATGCCCGAAGTAGCGATTTACGACTCACCGGAACCCAATGCGTTTGCCACTGGAGCCAGTAAGCGTAGTTCGTTAGTGGCAGTCAGCACCGGTTTGATGCGTGCCATGAGCGAAGATGAAGTCGAAGCCGTGTTAGCGCACGAAGTCAGTCACATCGCCAATGGCGATATGGTCACGTTGACGCTTATCCAAGGTGTAGTGAATACATTCGTGATTTTTATTGCCCGCGTGATTGCCGGAGCTATTAACAATGCATTACGTGGCAACAATTCCGATGGACAGGGACTCGGTGGCTTCGCTTATTTTGGCGTCGTGATGGTACTTGAGGTGGTCTTTGGAATCTTGGCCAGTATGATCGTGATGTGGTTTTCACGGCAACGTGAATTCCGCGCAGACAGCGGATCCGCTGCTCTCGTAGGTCGACACAAAATGATTGCAGCTTTGCGGCGGTTACAGAGGTCACAGGAATCTACTTTAGATGGCACCATGATGGCATTTGGGATTCAAAGCAAACGTTCGTTCAGTGAATTATTTATGAGTCATCCGCCGCTCGAAAAACGTATTCAAGCGCTTGAAAATAGCCGTTAAAGCGTTGTAACAAGCGCCTTAAATCGGTACATTGGTGTTTTCATATAAGCAGTAGGAAAACCGCATGACTAATTGGAACTCGCGGAGTTGGCGAGAAAAGCCAATTTTACAACAACCCGATTATGCTTCCCCAACCGAACTTCAAGCCGTTGAGCAGCAGTTGAAACAATTTCCGCCGCTGGTATTCGCGGAGGAAATTCGTGCGTTACGTAAAAATCTTGCGGCAGTTAGTCAAGGCAAGGGATTTCTGCTGCAGGGTGGCGATTGTGCAGAGTCTTTTGCTGACTTTAACGCACCCAAAATTCGGGATACGTTCAAAGTCATCTTACAGATGGCAATCGTAATGACTTTTGCAGGCTCCTGTCCGGTCACTAAAGTTGCGAGGATGGCGGGGCAATATGCGAAGCCTCGCTCGAGTGGTACTGAGACGATTGATGGCGTTGAACTCCCCATTTATCGCGGTGACATTATCAATGGTTCGGATTTTAACTCCGCAGCCAGACAGCCTGATCCACAGCGGATGATACAGGCGTATCATCACTCGGCTGCAACCTTGAACTTATTGCGCGCATTTGCGCAGGGTGGTTTAGCAGACCTGCATAAAGTTCATAAGTGGAATATGAGCTTTGTGGCCGCGAACCCGCTGAAAGAAAAGTATTTAGAGGTAGCAGAGCAAATCCAATCTGCATTGCAGTTCATGGAAGTGTTGGGTATCAATTCTGATACCAATGCAACCATTCATGAAACCCAATTATTTACGTCGCATGAGGCGTTGTTACTGTCCTATGAGGAAGCGCTGACCCGCATAGACACGCTCACAGGTCTCCCTTACGACTGCTCTGCACACATGGTGTGGATAGGTGAGCGGACTCGGCAACCTGACCACGCTCACGTTGAGTTTATGCGTGGTATTCATAACCCGCTTGGTGTTAAAATAGGCCCCACAACAGAACCTGATGACGTCATTCGCTTATTAGACATTCTAAACCCGCTCAACGAGCCGGGAAGAATGACTTTGATTACCCGCATGGGTGCCAACAATCTGGCCAATAACTTGCCGAAAATTCTACGGCGGGTTAAAGCTGAAGGACGGCATGTGGTGTGGTCTAGCGACCCGATGCATGGCAACACCGTGAAGGCTGAAAACGGCCTGAAAACGCGTAATTTTGATGCTATTCATACGGAGTTACGTGAGTTTTTTGCGGTGCATCATGCCGAGGGCACGTACCCAGGCGGTGTGCATCTCGAAATGACGGGTGAGGATGTCACTGAATGTACGGGCGGAGCTTATCAAATCAGTGAACACGATTTGACGCAGCGCTACAAAACACAGTGCGATCCTCGATTGAATGCCGATCAGGTTCTTGAGTTAGCGTTTCTGGTAGCGGATTCCTTGCGTGATGCACGTAATGGCCGTGGTTAAGTTTATCGACGACAGTTTCGAGGTTAAAGCAGTCTATGTCACAATCTGTGATGCAGTTTTTTGAGAACCTTTGGCAAGATTACATTCAGTTAACTCCCTCTGCAGCAAAAGTTCACGAGGTTTTAGGGAAAGGGCGCGACATCATCAATGACCATGTTGCCTTCCGTACCTTCAACCTGGCACCAGTGGGTTTAGAGGCTTTAGCCGCGCATTTCATTGCGATGGGATATGAAGCAAAAGGCGATTACGTTTTTGAAGAAAAACGTTTAGTGGCAAAGCACTACGAACACAGTGATCCACGCCTACCGAAAATATTCATTAGTGAATTATTGGTGGAAAGCTTCTCCCCCGAACTGCAGCGCATTGTAAAGAACTTGGTCGACCAAGTACCTGCAACTGCGGTGACTGCAGAAGACTTCCTGTATTCCGGCGCTCATTGGCAAATCAGCAGCACGGATTATGAGCGTCTCCTCGAAGAGAGTGAGTATGCAGCGTGGATGGCTGCGTTTGGTTTCCGCGCGAACCATTTCACGGTGAATGTGAATGAATTGCCTGATTATGACTCGCTCGAACAGGTGAACCAAACGTTGAAGAATGCCGGCTTCCGACTCAACACCTCAGGTGGCGAAATCAAAGGATCGAGCGATGTATTCTTGGAGCAATCATCGACATTGGCGGATCATACTGCGGTGCGTTTCAGTGATATGGAAAAAGTGATTCCAAGTTGTTTCTATGAGTTCGCGAAACGCTATGAGGTCGCTCCAAACCAGCTCTACACGGGGTTCGTGGCGGCCTCAGCTGACAAAATTTTCGAGAGCACGAACGCTAAATAACTCGAAGCGCTACTGGCTATTAACCATTCACTTTTCACTGGTTACTGGCTAGTAGCGATGGCGCTCTAGATTGGTTTCGTTCAGTATTTTCGCTGCAATTTCTTCGACCGAGAAGCGGGTGCTATCCAGAAATGGAATAGCCTCGCGTCGGTAGAGCTGTTCCACTGCATTCAATTCAAAGCGACATTGTTGCATTGACGCATATTTGCTGCCCTCACGGCGTTTACTCCGAATTTCATGCAAGCGTTGTGCTTCTAAGGTCAAGCCAAAAATTTTATGACGATGCGGTTTGAGTGCGCGCGGTAGTTGCAAATGCTCAAAGTCATCATCATCGGTAATGGGGTAGTTTGCAGCTTTAATACCGTATTGTAGGGCTAAATAAAGACTTGTGGGTGTTTTCCCGGTGCGTGAAACGCCCAGCAAAATAATATCAGCCTCATCATAATCCGCAATATTGCTGCCATCATCGTTGGCGAGAGTGTAGTTGATGGCCTCAATACGAAAATCATAGTCCTCTTGAATACCGTGAGTCCGATGCGTTTTAGGTTGGGCTGGAATGCCTAATTCACGGCTTAGTGGTGCGACAAAATAGTCTAAAAAGTCATAACAGCTGCCTTGGCTGGCGGTAATAATACGTTTGATATCAACGCTGACAAAGGTGTGAAAGATAATCGGCCGTTCACCACTTTGTTGATGAGCGGAATTAATGCGTTTCACG
>DASSWH010000229.1:0-2593 GCA_035705175.1 Pseudidiomarina sp. | reverse complement strand
CCCGTTTGATGTCGCAAGCGCTTCGGAAGTTGACCGCGAATATCAAAAAATCGAACAGCATGTGTATTTTCATCAACCAAATTCGGATGAAAATCGGTGTGATGTTTGGTAACCCAGAAACCACAACTGGTGGTAACGCGTTGAAGTTTTACTCATCAGTTCGTCTCGATATTCGCCGCATAGGTGCTGTGAAAGAGGGCGACGAGGTGGTTGGTAATGAAACACGGGTTAAGGTCGTGAAGAACAAAGTAGCACCGCCATTTAAACAAGCTGAATTCCAAATTATGTATGGCTCAGGCATCTCGAAAGAGGGTGAGTTAATCGATTTAGGCGTGAAGCAGAAAATTGTTGATAAATCGGGTGCTTGGTACAGTTATAAAGGGGACAAGATTGGTCAGGGTAAAGCGAATTCGATCAAATTCTTAGCCGAGAATCCAAAGGTTGCACAGGAAATTGAAGGACTGATTCGTGAGCAACTATTGGCGAAGCCAGTGAAAGCTGAGAAGAAGGCTGTGGATACCACATCGTCTGCAGATGATGTAGATTTAATGGATGACGATTTAATTTAATGGATTGAATAATATGCAATATGCGAAAGTTGCGGTAGCTCTAGGTTCAGGAGCTGCTCGAGGTTGGTCTCATATCGGTGTTTTGAAAGCACTGCAAGAGATGGGCATCGATGTCAATATAGTCGCAGGTACTTCAATCGGCTCCCTTGTGGGAGCCGGTTTTGCTTCTGGTCGCATCGATGAGCTCGAAGACTGGGTTCAAGATATGGGGCGTTGGCAAGTATGGAACTTGCTTGATTTTGGCATTAGTCACGGCGGTATTATCCAAGGTGAAAAGGTATTCGCTCACGCGCGCGAGCGTTTTGGCGCCGCGGATATCGAAGATCTCCCGATTACTTTTGGCGCTGTGGCCACAGACTTATACACTGGACGTGAGGTTTGGATTCGTGCTGGCGATGTTTATCATGCTGCTCGAGCCTCTTGCGCCATGCCCGGATTACTAGCGCCAGCCGCTCACGAGGGGCGCTGGATGGTCGACGGTGCGTTGGTGAATCCAGTTCCAGTCTCATTGTGTCGTGCTCTGGGAGCTGATTTCGTTATAGCGGTGCATTTGAACTCGCAGTTGACTACCTCTGGTGTCGAGACGAGAAAGAAGCATCGCGCACCGCAAACTCATATGCAAGTCAGTCCGATGGCGGATATTCATGGTCAACGCGCGCCAAATGCGTCTGAAATTGAATCTAAAGAATTAGAAGATGACCATGATGAGGGCTTTTTTAAGAATTTTATCAGTACCAGTTCACAGTATTGGGATACGGTAAAAGAGAAATTCAATGGTCCCGACCACAAAGCTCCTGGAATGTTGGGTGTGATGTCGGGTGCGATTGATATCATGCAAGAGCGAATTACCAAAGCTCGTATTGCTGGTGACCCACCTGATGTATTGATTCAGCCTAAACTTGGCCACATTGGTTTATTGGAATTTGAGCGTGGTAGTGAAGCGATTGAAGTGGGTTACGAGACAACGAAAAAAATGGAAAGTTTTATCATGGACGAACTCGCTCAGTACGTGGAACGGCGCGGTTAATGCGTTCGTATGTCGCTGGATTACCCATCACTAAAAAAGGCCTAGATGCTCATCATATCTAGGCCTTTTCGCATTGACGTTACGAATTAGTTTCCGATACGTTTTTCCATTTCATCAAAAGTATCTTGCTGCGATTGTATAGGCGGTGCTGTCAATAGACTAACCACAACTATAGCAATGGTGCACAAAATAAACCCTGGGATGATTTCGTAAACGACACTGGAGAGTGTTTTACCATCGGCAAGAATAGGTGCGTATATCCAGAAAAGAACGGTTGCAGCGCCAACTAACATACCTGCAAGCGCACCGTGTCGATTCATACGTTTCCAGTACAAGCTCAGAATGACCACAGGTCCGAATGCCGCACCAAATCCAGCCCACGCATTGGCTACCAGACCGAGAATCGTTGAGTCAGGATCCCAAGCGAGATAAATCGCGACTAGTGAAACCACGAGAACTGAAATTCGACCAACTCTCACTAATTCTGTATCTGATGCATCGCGACGTAAGAAGGCTTTATAAAAATCTTCTGTCAGCGAGCTCGACGTGACCAGTAGTTGAGAGGAGATGGTACTCATGATTGCAGCGAGTATTGCGGCCAGCAAGAAGCCACCAATCAAAGGGTGAAACAGGAATTGTGAGAAAATAATAAATATTGTCTCTGGATCCGGTAACGTCATTCGTGTTTCAGCGACGTAAGCGATTCCGACAAAACCAGTTACCATGGCGCCAATGATGGAGATAATCATCCAAGTGATGCCGATGCGACGTGCTGTCGGAATATCTTTCACTGAGCGAATAGCCATAAACCGAACGATAATATGAGGTTGGCCAAAATAACCTAACCCCCATGCTAATAAGGAAATAATACCCAAGAAGGATAGCTGATTAACCATCGAATCAGCTATTGACCCATCGCGGAAAAAACTGAGAAAATCCGGATTGATGTCGCGAACGGTGCTGGTAACTTGTGTGACTCCGCCGAGGTCAAAAACAG
>DASSWH010000228.1:0-6679 GCA_035705175.1 Pseudidiomarina sp. | reverse complement strand
GTGGAATCGGGCGACCTTCGACCTATGCTGCGATTATTTCTACGATTCAGGATCGTGGTTATGTACGGGTTGAAAATCGCCGGTTTTACGCTGAAAAAATGGGCGAAATCGTTAATGATCGCTTGGTCGAAAACTTCTCACGGTTGTTGAACTACAACTTTACCGCTGAGATGGAGCAGGCCTTAGACGATATTGCTGAAGGCAAGCGCAATTGGAAAGAAACTTTGGATGCGTTCTATGCCGAATTCAGCAAAAAACTTGCCGCGGCAGAATTACCACCGGAAGAAGGTGGGATGCGCGCTAACCAGATGGTACTGACGGATATTGACTGCCCACAATGTGGTCGCAAAATGGGTATTCGGACCGCTTCTACCGGCGTGTTTTTAGGTTGTTCGGGCTACGAATTACCGCCCAAAGAGCGTTGTACACAGACACTGAATTTGTTGCCTGGCGAGGAAGCTATTCGAGTGACTGATGATGATGAAGCTGAGACCAATGCGCTGCGCGCGAAAAAACGCTGTCCAGAATGCGGCACAGCCATGGATAGTTATCTCATTGACCAAGGCCGAAAACTCCATGTTTGCGGAAATAACCCGCAGTGTTCAGGACAACTCGTCGAGCAAGGCGAATTTCGTATCAAAGGCTATGACGGCCCGGTGCTTGAGTGTGATCGCTGTGGCAGTGACATGCAACTGAAGACCGGTCGATTTGGGAAGTACTTCGACTGCACCAATAGTGAATGCAAGAACACGCGGAAATTATTGCGAAACGGGCAACCGGCGCCGCCCAAAGAAGATCCGGTCCCATTTCCTGAGCTACCTTGTGAAAGTGGGGATGCTTATTTTGTCCTCCGGGATGGAGCATCAGGCATATTTATGAGCGCGAATACCTTCCCGCGCTCGCGGGAAACGCGCGCGGTCAAGGTGAGAGAGCTACAGCGATTTAAAGACCGTATTCCAGAAAAGTTTCACTATCTTGCCGAAGCTCCGGTACAAGACGATCAGGGTAATGACGCCATTGTTCGTTACAGTCGCAAAACCAAAGAGCAATATGTCGTGACCGAGGAAGATGGGAAGCAAACTGGCTGGCAGGCTTTCTATCAAAATGGCAAGTGGTCGGTTAAAAAGGCCGCAAAAGCCGCGAAAAAGACTGCTGCAAAAGCGACCAAGAAGAAAGGTAAGAAATAAACTACAAGACAATGCGTGAACGCCTGCTTGTTGCTCACTGTTAGGTCAACTACAGTGAATACTCGTTGCCAAGGACGGTGACGTTTAAACCAACAAGGAGGTTTGAGATGACTCTCATTCGTGCAGTGTTTTATTGCGTTGCCCTGCTACCCGAGCTAGCCCTTCCACTGAGTGCGGCAGATTGTGCTGATTTCGATACCAGTACGGCTGTCGACTCAAGCTCCTCTACACAGCAAAGTGCTGTTACTCAACCGTCTGCCGGAACCGTGTCGTTGCAACTGCACGATGGCTTGTTAAAACCTCAACTCGATTTACTGTTGCGTGAACAATTTGGTGTGCAGGCGATTGAATGGCGGGCCTCAAAACATCATCTGTGGCCGACCATCTACCTGTTACGAGCCTCGTCCTGGCGTCAATTGTTGCAGCAAATGCTCGAGCCATACCAATTACACGTCACGCTGCATGCAAACCATACTGCGGTTATCGACTATCAACAGCCGCAGCGCGCTGCCTTATGAAACATCTCGGTCTGATGGTCAGTATCCTGCTGGTCGGCTGCGCGATGCCACAACGAGGCGAGCGGGCCGATACGGAGAGGGTCGATCGGCAACGAACCTTGTTGGCGCATCTAGAGAAGTACAAACATGCTGACCAGATGTCACTTGAGCAAAGCAATAGCGTGACAGAAACAAATCAGTTCTATGTTCCACCGTTAGCCTCAGTCGACGATGATCAGCCGAGCTGGTTCGCACAGCCTCAGTCTAGTGGGTTTCGTGATGTGCCAGCCCATATAGCACTGACAGAAGTGCTGTCTCCAGTCGGAGTTACCTATCAGTTTCATACTCCACAGTTAGCTGATGCGCTGATATCTACTGAACGATCGCAAACCTTAGGTGACTTCATTCGAGCGCTCGAACGTTCGACGGGTTGGTATATTGCAGCCGACCAACAGGGTATAGAAATAAGTGAGTTTCGGGTGGCTGAATTTGATGTCTCCTTTTTGGCTGGCGACACGGACTTCTTTCTCGGGAATAGCGGACAACAGAATGGACGTTCGCAAATGGCTTCTAACTCTCGAGCACAACCTCTTAGTTCAACGAACGAGCAATTTCTCAACTTCAGTAGTTCTGACCTTTCGGTTTGGTCCGACTTGGATCGCGCGCTGCGTCTATTGCTTTCAGAGTCAGGACAACTATCCATTAACCAGAGTTCGACATCGGTTTTAGTGCGTGATTATCCGCATCATGTGGCGGCTGTAGAGCGATATCTAAAGCAGCAAAACGAACGTTTGACTCGGCAAGTTACGATTGAAGTTCAAATCCTCGATGTTACTTTCACCGATGAGGAACAATTCTCTGTCGATTGGCAAGCGCTCGTGCAAACGGCGGGTGGTGAGGGAGTTTTAGGCTTAACGGCGGCTGCTGTGCGTGGGATCGGAAGTACAGATGGTGCGCAAATTTCATGGCAGCAGCAACAAGGACGAGCCGCTGGTTCGAAAGTCTTTCTTGAAGCGCTCAAACAACAAGGTTTAGTGCGTATGAGTAATCATCCGCGGGTCGTATCGTTAAACAACCAGATTGCTAAAATTCTCCTCGAAGACAACGCGACGTACCTAGCCGCTGCGGGATCAACCGCAACAGCTAACGTGGGCACCACCGAACTACTCGAGCCAGGGGTAGTGACCACCGGATTTGAACTGTATGTATTACCGAGCATTGGTGACGATGAGGTCATTTTACAACTATCCACTGAACTATCTGATTTAGAACGTATCGACGAGGTTCGCTCAGGGCAACAACTCATACAGACCCCGCATACAAAACGCAAAAAGTTCTTTATGAAAGCTCTAATAAAAGACGGTCAAACGCTGTTACTCAGCGGTTTACGCAATGAGCGAGAGCAGTGGCTCGAGCAAAAGAGCTGGCTAAGCACACTACTCGGTGGCGGGCATGCGAATCTGCAACGTCACTCCGAAACTCTGGTGTTGCTCACGCCTCGCATCGTTGCACAGGTGCAGCCATGAGCGCCGATCATTCGAGTATTCCTATTGCGCAGTGCTGGCGCCACTGTTGTGAATCACGTAGTCAGGTTATGACGCTGCTGCAAACCGCGCGAAAATGGGCGTTTAGCCACTATTCTGTCATTCGCATAGGGAACTATTACTGGCTCAGTTGTGCGCGCCTGGACATGCCACAACCGACTCATGATCTCGCACATGAATTGCGACTGAATTACCCACATGTTGTGCAATTTATCGGAATTGTTGAACGAGGTCAGACGATAGATATTGTGCTTTGGTATGAACACCAATTGCTTGTGAGTATGACGATAAACACAAGCGAAGTTGAGCAGATGTGGTTGATAGAACAACTCCGCGAATGGACTAGCGACTGGGAGTTTAGTGCCACAACAGTTTTGCTGACCGGGTCGACGGCATCACCACTGAATCGATTTATGCATGAGAATTACACGAGCGCTCATTGGTTCACTGAGCTTCCGCGTCGCGCTCCACATCGATCAGCATTCCTGCGAAAAGCTAACGCGGCGCTGCCATGGCAGCGGCGACTGCGACTGTGGGTGACAACGGTCGTTGCAACCGCAGTTGTTGTATTCGTTACGTGGTGGTTTTGGCCAGAAACCCAGATGTCGCCGCCACACTTTCAAACGCAGGAATTCGAAATCGTCGGAATCCCACTCGTTGCGTTAGCACAAATTCGAGATGATCAGTATCAAGCCAACTTAATTGCTGGTTGGCAGTTTCAAGAGGCAACTTTGCATGATGGGCAGTGGACGATTTTCATGCGAGCGACCTACGGTACCCTGCTTGAGCTGCGTCAACAAACTGAATTAACAGTGAGCAGTGATTCGCAGTCAACTCGTTTAGAAACTCGGTTTAAAACCCCCACTACGGTAACGCCACAACAATTGGCAAGCGACCAAGCATTCGCTCGGGCGCAGCTTGAAACATTACTTGGCGACTGGGGGGAACAAATTCAATGGCAGTCTCGCGCTGCCCCCGCATCATCATTCGTGCGTTGGCATGACTATGAATTGCAATGGCGGGCTAATGCCGCGGGTATGGATGAAAAATTTGCTGATGCCCTACAGCGGCTGCCAGGCCAATTAGTTCAATATCGTTGGTTGGAGCAACAACAGGAGTTAACGATGACTATCCGCTTTTATTGGCTACCTAGACATTTTCAGGAGGTTGAAACATGAGCAATACTCGGCAAATGTCGATTGGGACGATGGTGATTCTCAGTAGTTTGTGCTGGAGTTCGGTAAGTTTTGCTGAGGACTCCGAGGTTGGTTCGACCATTTTGTCTCAACTACGACTTCAAGAATTGCAGGAACGTTCGGCCGCATCGCGCGCAAAACAAGTTCAATACGAACTACAAGTCGCACAAGCTGAACATGCAATTGATCGACTACAGCAACCTCAAGCGAGTGCTAACCCGGATCCGGAAGTAGCAGGTCTGGATCGAGTTGTGCTCATTGGTTGGACCGAACGACAAGGGAAGCTACGATTTTTGTTTCGAGTGAATGAGCGCATAGTTCGAGCATGGGAGGGAATTCGTGATCAATCTGGGTTGTTAGCGACCCAAATAAATGAACACGTGCAAGTCTCGCTTGGCGCACAGACGTATCAGTTGGAGATTGACGATGCGCAAGGTCAATAGAGGCGTATTTGAGGCACAACAAGTCAATCTTGCGCTATTAGATTATTGTTTGGCGTTAGCTGAGCAAAGAGAACCGGTAGTCGCGGTGTGCAGCAACGATGGTTGGCTACTCAGTACGAATGCAGCATGGCAACACCAGCCACAAGTTTTAGTAAATCTGATGTGTTTGATGGACTTGCAAACCAATGGCTATCGACATCGAGCGCTAGCCGCTGAGCATGTCATCCGGAATCTGTTACATGATGCCGCCGATCTACGCAGCGCCGCGCAGCACGATCAATCGTTATTGGCACTTGATCAAACTCGAGCCCAGCAGGCGCTTGAAGATCTCGTGATACAAGCAATGCAATTGCAGGCCTCAGATATTCATTTAGTGTTTCAACCAACCGTTGCAACGCTAGCGTTTCGTGTGCACGGACGTTTGGTGAGTCGTATCGAACGTGGGCGGGAGGTTTTAGCGGCAGCTATCGCCGCCGCTCTCAATACGCGATCCGACGATTTCCACGAGTTATTTGATGAACAACGACTATCAAGTGCGAGCATTAGCTTGACGATCGTATATGCCGAACAGCCACAACGTCTGCGTTTACGCGTGCAAAAATCGCCGACTCGTTCAGGTTTCGCGGTCACCATGCGATTGCAATATGAGCAACAAGAAATCGCAAGTTTAACAGAATTGGGTATGCCTGCGGATCTGGTTGAGACGCTCACAAGAATAATTCGAGCGGAACATGGGCTGATTCTCGTTGCGGGTCCAACCGGCCAAGGAAAATCAACCACTTTGGCCGCGATAAACTTAATCATTCCAACTGCTCACAAAGTGATTTCTTTAGAGGATCCAATTGAAATTATTCAACCGCAAATTGAACAAAAGCCGGTCCTCGCCGATCATCCAGAGTTAAACTTTGCGAATATGGTCAAGATAGCGCTACGCGAAGATCCAGATGTGATTTCGATTAGCGAGATTCGTGATAGCGCCACGGCAAAAGCCGCCTTCACCGCCGCACTGACAGGGCATTTAGTAACAGCCACGGTGCATGCACATGACAGCCTTGGGGTGGTCCAACGTTTACTTGATTTGGGCCTGTCGGGCACGATGCTCGCGCAACCTGGAGTGCTGCAAGGTATTCTTGCGCAACGATTGGAACCAGTGCCATGTTCCGCATGCCAGACGTCTACTCCCGCAACAGCCTCCGAGACTGCTTGCTCGCACTGTTTAGGAACTGGTGTGATCGGACGCCGTTGGGTCGGCGAGCTGCTCACAATTGACGACTATCTAAGGGCTGCTATTCGTACCGAAAACCTCGCCGAATGTCAGCGCATTCTGGTGACTCGTGGATGGCCCTCTCTCGCTTCGCAAAGACGATTCATTGACCAGCCGCAGCGACCTGAAGCGGAGTCGTTATGCGTTTGAATCGTGGCCGCCAGTTGGCTTTTCTCGAAGATTTTGCCGTTGGGCTGCATGATGGACTGAGTCCCATTCAGATCGTTCGCGAGCTCTCGGAAAATGCTGAGCAACAACGTCTCATTCCGGAGCAACGTGTAGCGACAGCATTCAGTGTAGCCTTGAACCAAGGGCAACCGTTGGTGGGCGTAATGCAGC
The DNA here is from genome assembly GCA_035705175.1 of Pseudidiomarina sp. Classification (GTDB taxonomy): domain Bacteria; phylum Pseudomonadota; class Gammaproteobacteria; order Enterobacterales; family Alteromonadaceae; genus Pseudidiomarina. The sequence continues at coordinate 209 of DASSWH010000228.1, read as the reverse complement.
GCTATTTTGACTCGGATCTCTGTATGTTAATGGCCGTTGGCGAGCGGAGTGGGGTCCTCGAACCTCTATTGACACAGCTGCGCCAATTCGAACAACAACGTCGTCAGGCTCAGCAAGCATTTTGGAAGCCGCTTCTGTATCCAGCCGTAATGGTCATCGTTGCGATTATTGCGGTAAAATTTATTGGACAACACGTGGTAACGAAGCTC
>DASSWH010000227.1:0-13682 GCA_035705175.1 Pseudidiomarina sp. | reverse complement strand
CGGTTTGTATCCAAACCCAGTGCCCATTGCTGATGTTGTCACCACGACAACGCACAAAACTTTAGCGGGGCCAAGGAGTGGACTCATTTTATCTGGCAAGGATGATGAAGCGCTGCATAAAAAGCTGAATAGTGGCGTATTCCCAGGTAGCCAAGGTGGCCCATTGTGTCATGTGATCGCAGCCAAAGCGGTTGCATTCAAAGAAGCCATGGAGCCTGCTTTTAAAGCATATCAGCAACAAGTGCTTGATAACGCTAATGCGATGGTTCGAGTTCTTCAACAACGTGGTTACAAGATAGTTTCCGGCGGCACGCAAAATCACCTGTTTTTGGTTGATTTAATCGATAAAGATATTACTGGGAAAGACGCCGATGCCGCGCTCGGGAATGCCTACATTACCGTAAACAAGAACTCGGTACCCAATGATCCACGTTCACCATTTGTGACCTCTGGCTTACGTTTGGGTACGCCAGCGATTACCCGGCGCGGTTTTAAAGTGGCTGAAGCTGAACAAGTAGCCAATTGGATCTGTGATGTGCTGGATGACATTGGTAACGACAGTGTAATTGCACGTGTACGGAATGAAGTAAAAGCCCTGTGCAAACGCTTTCCAGTGTACGGTTAACTAACCCGATAATTATCGAGAATACTTATGCATTGTCCGTTTTGTGGCACTCTGGATACGAAAGTGATTGACTCTCGCTTGGTTGCCGAAGGCGCCTCCGTGCGTCGTCGTCGTGAATGCACTGACTGCAAAGAAAGATTTACGACGTTTGAGACCGCAGAGCTAATCATGCCGCGGGTCATCAAGACGGACGGCACGCGTGAACCGTTCAATGAAGATAAACTTCGCAATGGTTTATTACGGGCGCTGGAAAAGCGTCCAGTCAGTCTGGAAATGATGGAACAGGCGATTAATAACGTCAAATCATCGTTGCGCGCGACCGGTGAGCGCGAGGTCACTAGTCAAGCCATCGGTGCTCTGGTGATGGAGAATTTGAAGGCCATCGACAAAGTAGCTTATATCCGTTTCGCGTCAGTCTATCGCGCGTTTGACGATATTCGCGAGTTTGGCGAAGAGATTGCGCGACTTAACGATTAACTGAATACACCGCGGAGCGCTTTCATGACACATCAGCATTACATGCAGATGGCACTCGAATTAGCCGCACGAGGTCGATACTCCACGGGTTCAAATCCGCAAGTTGGCTGCGTTATCGTAGCTGCGAATGAGATCGTTGGCTCGGGTTGGCATGAGCGTCCTGGGGAACCTCATGCCGAAGTTTATGCACTGCGTGAAGCTGGTTCTTTAGCACGTGGTGCCACTGTCTATGTCACACTTGAACCCTGTAGCCATTTTGGTCGTACTCCTCCCTGTGCTGATGCCTTGATTGATGCTGGCGTTGGGCACGTTGTTATTGCTCAGCTCGATCCAAATCCTTTGGTTGCTGGTCGTGGTGTGAAGAAACTGCAAGCTGCGGGTATTGGGGTGGAAATCGGTGTTTTAGAATCTGCAGCCCGAGCATTGAATTGCGGCTTCCGCAGTCGAATGGAACGCGGGCGACCATGGCTGCGAATGAAACTCGCTGCTACGCTTGACGGGCGCACTGCGCTCGCGAATGGCAAGAGTCAATGGATTACTGGGGCAGCGGCGCGGCTTGACGTGCATGATTTCCGTGCACGCAGTGGGGCAATTTTGAGTACCGCACGAACGGTCACGCATGATCAGGCCCGGTTGACCGCACGTAGTGAACACTGCGAACAGCAACCTTTGCGCGTGATTATCGATAGCCAAGGAATACTGCGACCAGATGCCGCCGTATTCCAAGAGCAATCACCAATTTTAATGGTTCAGGTTGAGAGCGTTACAACAAATTCCGTAGTGTGGCCAAACCATGTGGAATTTTGGACTGCGCCAAGTTGTAGTGGGCGAGTCGACTTGACGGCATTGTTGGCAGAGTTAGGGCATCGTCAAATTAATGATGTGTGGACAGAATGCGGTGCTGAATTAGCGGGCAGCCTGATGCAGGCAGATTTGATCGATGAGTGGGTGATTTATCTGGCGCCGAAGCTGTTTGGTAACAGTGCTCGCGGGCTTGTCGACTTCCCTGCTATTGATGACGTTGTGAATGCACCAGAGGTTACCTTTACAGATGTTCGCCAAATTGGTGCCGACATCCGAATTCTAGCGATGCCACGCAGTGGCCGAGGAGAATGAATATCGTGACGACGCTGAATAGCGCTGCAGAAATTATTGAAGATATCCGTCAGGGTAAAATGGTTATTTTGATGGATGACGAAGATCGGGAAAACGAGGGCGATCTGATTATGGCTGCCGAGTGCGTTACTGCGGCAGCCATAAATTTTATGGCTCGGTTTGGTCGCGGGTTAATATGCTTAACGCTGACCGAGCAACGCTGCGCACAGCTTCGATTGCCGTTGATGGTCGATCAAAATCACTCGCCTTATGCGACTAATTTTACTGTATCCATTGAGGCTGCAGAGGGAGTTACGACAGGTATTTCCGCAGCGGACCGTGCGCGAACCGTGCAAGCAGCAGTCGCGAGGGATGCCAAACCCAATGACTTAGTTATGCCAGGTCATATTTTTCCTCTAAAAGCAAAACCGGGTGGTGTACTGAATAGAGCAGGACATACTGAAGCGGGCTGTGACCTAGCACGTCTTGCTGGCTACGAACCCGCTGCGGTGATTGTTGAGATACTCAACGAAGATGGAACTATGGCAAGGCGGCCTGATCTAGAAAAGTTTGCGGCCGAGCATCAATTAAAAATAGGGACCATTGCCGATTTAATTGAATATCGTTCGTTAAAAGAGAAGACAATTGAACGTAAAGCGCATTGTAAATTGCCGACTGCGCATGGCGAGTTTGAACTGATCACCTATCAAGATACTATTGATAATCAAGTTCACTATGCACTGGTAAAAGGCGACTTATCAACATCTGAACCGGTCAATGTCCGCGTGCATTTACAAGATACCTTTAATGATTTGTTTGCGACCGAGCGTGCCGCCAAACGCAGTTGGCCCCTAGGGCACGCCATGCGTTATATTGGTGAACATGGCGGCGTATTAGTGGTCATTGGTCGCCAGCAAACGTCCGCCGATATACTCGAACAAGTACAAAGTTTTGCCGCCGAAGATCGGGGCGAAAAACGCGTTTCAGCGGCAGCATCGAATGCCTCGAGGAATGTGGGTTTAGGCTCTCAAATTCTCGCTGATTTAGGAATCCATCAAATGCATTTAATGAGTTCACCGAAGCGTTACTCGGCGCTATCTGGTTTTGGCCTTGAGGTGGTTGATTTCATTGAGGACGAGAGTTAACAACGACGTCGAGGATAAAACGTCCTAGGTCGTCGTTTCGATAGCTCGGACATGCTCCCACAACCAGCGATGGGTGGGAGCGTTCAGGCCAAGCAGTTCACATTGCTGAACCACAAAGCCGTTCAGATAATCTATTTCGGTGCGTCGTCCAAGCACGATATCACTCAACATCGATGAGCGGTTTTGAGCAGTTGCACGAATCACAGCAAGGGCATCAGAAACCAGAGCTTCCGCTTGCCACTCCATCCCAAAATGACGCGCTAGAACTACAAACTCATTGGCCAACTGACGTTGAGGTTCAGCAATTGGATGTTCTAGTAACTGACCATTATTGCACCGATACAGTACCGTGAGCGGATTGATCAAACAATTGATAGCGAGCTTATGCCAACGTTTCTGATGAATGTTCACGTACCAATGAAATGGTGGCAAGCTTGCGTTGAGTATGGTGAAGATATCATGTGGACATGAATTCAATTGATCATCTGGACCTAGCCAGCTCTCACCGTAACCGGCATGGATGAGATGCACCGAATCACGATAGGCACCGTGCGTTGTCACCCAATGGTAAGTCGTCGTCGGCAATAGTTCGGATTCATTCGCCAACATACCATTGTAACTGAGAATAACAGGAATATTATCCAGTGTTCGGCGTTGCTGAAGCCCGTGTATCCAATCTTTGACATCGTAGGCTTTAAGGGCGGCAATAATCACCTCAGGAGGGAATTGCGCGTCAAATGCTGGCAATTCGACAGTACTTTGTTGGTTGAAAATGAACGCCCGTGGCGCGTTTCCAGAGCGTGTTTCAATGGCTACCTGCTGATGGTTCTGATGCAATTTCGCCGCAATCAGCCCACCCAAGGCTCCCTCACCAAAAACCAACCAACGCATGAATTATTCTGCCTCGTGTTGTCGATGATAATTATCTTCTAGCTCACTCAAGCGTCGACGTAAAGCCAAGAGGATGAGTAATCCAGGAATGACCATTACGCTGGTCAGAATAAAGAAGAGGCTCCAATTCCCATCCAGCCAATCCACCACAAAACCACTGTAGGACGACAGCAGTGTGCGACCGAGATTCCCTAATGAAGCGAGTAGGGCGTACTGGGATGCTGTGAAGGTACGATTGCATAACAAGCTGATAAATGCGACGAATGCGACCGTTGACCAAGCACTCGTAAAGCCATCAATTAATACCGCTGCCAGCAACAAGTCAGTATCAGCACCGACGACCGCAATCCACGCAAAGAGTAGATTACTCGCTGCCATAGCGACTCCGCCGATGAGCAATCCACGAACAATTCCAATACGAATATTTACGAGACTGCCGAGTACTGCAAATACAATCGTGACCCACCAGGTGATCATTTTTGAGTAGGTCGCAATATCGTCATTGGTGAAGCCGATTTCCTTGTAGAAGACGATCGACATGCGACCGAGGAAAGCTTCACCAAGTTTGAAAACAAACACAAAGGTTAGTAGCGCTGTAGCTAGCTGCCAACCATTGCGGGTAAAAAATTCAACGACCGGAGCAACAAAAGTTTGCTGTACCCATCTCCACCACTGAAAATTGTGCACTGCAACTGGGTTAATGGCGTTGTAGCGGCGACTTTCCGTGACCCATAGAACAAAGATGAGCTGAATAGCGAGCACACCCAATAGCACCCAGTAGGCATCTTGCCACGAGTTGTTGATACCATCCACAAAGTAGAAAGGAATCGCACCTAGACCGCTGTAGCCCGTCCACCATCCAGCTGTGGCCATAGCCGCTCCAGCTGATTGTAAGCGCGATTCATGGGCGCCAAAACTTTCAATCCGAAAGGCGTCAATAGCAACGTCTTGCGTCGCCGAAAAAAAACTGATGGCCACTGCAGCTATAGCGATCCAATATAAATTGGTTTGTACATCGAGCGTGCCCATGAAGAATGTCGCCAGCGCTAACCCGCTTAGACAGAGTGCAATCCAACTGCGACGAGCACCGAGCCAACGGTGCAAAAGGGGCAGTCGAAAACGGTCGACCAAAGGTGACCACAAGGCATTAATACTATAAGCGACAAAAACAATACCAAATAAGCCAATGGAACTGCGCGAGAGACCTTCCTCTTGCAGCCAAGCCGACAACATGGATCCAATGAGCACCCATGGAAAGCCACTAATAATGCCGAAGCCAAAGATTTGCCAAACACGCGCCTCGCGATAAACCGCTAAATCACGGTACCACGATTGTTTGGCGCGAGCGTGCGGAGTCGTCATGATTGCGGCACGACTTCAATTCGAATCAGTACCGGCGGTTCTTTGGGAACATCACGCCAGAGTGTCTTCTCATCAAACGGGATTGACTCTAAAGCGGCAAGCTTTTCGAGCGTCTCTTCGCCACTCACAATCCAGCCAAATACAGCGTATCCCCATCCCTTGCTCGAGGGGTCGAGAGATGTATTGTCGTTCAGGTTAAAGAAAAACTGGCGTGTTGCGGTGTGTGGGTCGTTTTCACGAGCCATAGCGATAGTGCCATAGACATTTTTCAGTCCGTTACCTGACTCATTTGGAATTTTCTTGAACACGGTTTTTGCCTGAAAATCTGCATCGTAGCCACCACCTTGAATAACGAAACCAGGCACTAAGCGGTGGAAGATCGTATTGTTGTAACTACCCGCTTTCACATAGTCGAGAAAATTTGCCACGGTAAGGGGCGCTTTGTACCGATCTAACTCAATCTCCAAATTACCTATAGAGGTCACAAAACGCAGCCGTGGAAACGGATTGTCCGGCTGAACTTCGCTTGCCGCGGTCTGAAATGACACGAGAAGCGCCAAAATAAGTGCCACAGTCAGTGCACTGAGTTGTGAAATGATACGCATAATTACTCCATTCAATGCGATGATGTGTAGTTCGCACTGGCTTTAGTTACGAGGCTCGATACACCACAAATTTACTATTTTGATCAATCTGATCAACCTGACGAAATACTTTTTGCAGAACCTGATAATACGGAAGATGCCGATTGCCGACCAGCCATAATTCACCACCTGTCTTCAGTGCACGGCGCGCATCTCGAATCATCTGCTTAGCAATGTGATCGGTCATCGCGTGTTCTTGATGAAATGGTGGGTTGCACAGCACGCAATCGAGCGTACTGGTTTTGACACGGGTTAGACAATCGTCAAGCAGCACCTCATAGTGCTCCGCTGCGACTAAGTTTTGGTTAATATTGAACTGGCACGAGGCCACGGCAAGTTTTGATTCATCGAACCAAGTAACACGCGCTGTAGGGACATGTTGGGCGTAAAGTAAGCCAAGTACACCGTTACCACAGCCTAAATCGGCAACGTTTTGCCAGGTGGTATGCGGCAGCAGATGCTGTTGCATGACTTCGATCATGAAACGCGCACCAATATCCAACTGATTACGAGCAAATACGCCAGCATGTTGGGTAAATGTTAAGCCTAATTCCTGCCATGTGGTTTGAAACTCATGGTCCGGCCACGGTTGCGATTGAATTCGCGCCGACAAAACACGGTGTTTACGCTGGATCAGCGAAACATCAACGGCGGTGCAATACTGTTCAAAAAGTTCTCGTACCGCGGGAGTGAACAGTTGACTCTTCGCGGCGACTTGAATGGGCGTGCCTGGCACGACATCGCGACTAAGTTGCGCCAGTTGCCGTTCGAGTAGACTTTGACTTTTGGGCAGCTTCATCAACACTTGATCGACCGTGTTAGGTAATTCCGCAAGCGGATCTAAGGTTTCGAACTGAGCTATTAACGTATTCGCACGGCTGTTCTGGAGATAGCTCAAATCGGCAAGATGGGAATCTGTGAGTACGGTTACTAAGGTACGATTGCTCGTCGAAAGATGCTGTAAAGCGCCGCACAAAATGGCTCCCCAGCCATCATTGATAATCAATAAATGCTCCGGTTTTCGTGCGTCCTTAAGTCGTTCTAACAGCAGCGAATCACCTGCATCCCAGGCTTGTAAAGTCGCGTTGTTGCGGGGTGGGAAGCGTTTTAAATCGAGTCTCCCGCAGGGGCTATCCCAACGATGTGGAGCAGCAGTTCGACTCCATTCTGCGGTTTTGGCAGGCGGTTTGGGTGAACGGTGCTGAGTACGAACGGGAGATCTAGGCATTGGTCGGACATTTCACTATGGAACAATCATGCTATGATAGCGAAAAACGACCAGTGACTATAGGTTTTATCACGTGAAAATATACGCAGAGATTACTGGGTGGGGCAAATGCTTGCCGCCCGCGATTATGACCAACGACGATCTTGCTACCTTTCTAGATACCTCAGATGAATGGATTCGCACTCGCACGGGTATTGAAGAGCGGCGCGTGAGTCATGTCGGGACGTCGCATCTCGCTACCGTTGCAGCGCGCAATGCATTGGCTGCTGCGGATCTCGATCCCAACGAACTTGATTTAATTATTGTGGGAACTTGTACTGCTGATGAGATCATTCCGAATGTTGCGTCTGCGGTGCAGCGTGATATCGGCGCAAAGTATGCCGCTGCATTTGATTTGAATGCGGCCTGTAGTAGTTTTCTATATGGCATGCATTATGCCACTCAAGCCATTCGCACAGGTGTACACAAGAAAGTTTTAATTATTGGTGCTGAGCGGCTTACCCGAATTCTCGATTGGACGCAACGTGAGAGTGCCGTGTTATTTGGTGATGGCGCCGGGGCGATGGTGTTAGAAGCTTCCACTGAAGAAGTAGGCTTATTAGCATCTCACGTGACCTGTGATGCCGATGCTCGGGACGTTCTAGCGCTTGATTTTGGTTTGAGTTTTGATCGCTTTGGCTTTGATGGCATTATGCCGTTTAATTTTGTCGGTCAGGAAATCTTCAAGCGTGCTGTCAAAGGCATGAGCCTTGCGGTGGAAAAGGTCTTTGCAGAAACCGGATTGACGACCGCAGACATTGACTCATTGATTCCACATCAAGCGAATAAGCGCCTCATCGATTTTCTCGCCAAAATGTGTAATGTGCCGGAAGAAAAAACGGTTATTAACATCCAAAAATACGGCAATACGTCGTCGGCAACACTACCCATTGCGTTCTGTGAAGCCGTTGAACAGGGCATTGTTAAACCTGGTGATACCATTGTCTCGGCAGTCTTTGGCGGCGGCTTAACTTGTGGCGCAGGTATTATCCGTTGGGGGCAACGTGTCACGCCAAAGCGCGACAACACAATGCAATTACCCAGCAACGGTCAAAGCGCACTCGATTTAATTTTGCCGTTGCATTTGCGAACGAAAGCAGCTTGGGAGCAACGTGGTGAGTGAGTTTGTTAACGTTGAAAAACGCGATGCGATTGTGTGGATTCGACTGAATCGTAGCCACAAGAAAAATGCGCTAACCCAAGATATGTATCGTGCGATGACTGCTGCCTTGCAGGATGCTGAAGCAGACCAATCCATAGCTGCGGTCGTGTTGACCGGAAGTGGTGATAGTTTTACCGCGGGCAATGACCTGAATGATTTTTTGGCGATTGAGAAGCTTGATGATTCAGCGCCACCGTTTGCGTTTTTGTACACATTGAGCCAATTATCCGTGCCAGTGATTGCGGCGGTACATGGCCTGTCGATTGGCATTGGCACCACCATATTGCTGCATTGCGACTTGGTATATGCCAGCAGTGATGCAAAGTTCTCATTACCTTTCATTCATCTTGGCCTCGTTCCGGAAGCCGCGTCTAGTTTACTATTACCGCAACAAATTGGGCATTTACGGGCGGCGGAGATGCTCCTACTAGGTGATGCGATTAATGCCAGTACAGCGTTGACCTACGGTTTGGTCAATCGAGTCGTTGCCGCAGATGAACTTGAAGCGACCGTGGCGGATGTCTCGACAGAATTAGCGAAGCGACCCATAGCTGGACTTCGAGCTGCCAAGAGATTAATGAAGGAACCCGCAGAACCGGTTGCAGATCGAATTGCTCGAGAAGCGAAAGTATTCGCTAAAGCTCTGGTGTCACCCGAAGCGAAAGCAGCTATCGCTGCACGAATGAAAAAGAAAAGCTGATTAAAAAGCCGGCAGTTGAAGGCGGTTGCCTTGTGTCCGCAGGCGCAATACTGCATAATGCGCGCCGTTATGGTGGCTCTATTGGTCCCCTCGCAACACGAACTAGCGAACCCGGTCAGGCCTGGAAGGGAGCAGCCGTAGTTGGGGATGTGGGTGCCGAGGTGTGGCTGGTAGGGCCGCCACCCAATCAACGCGAACAGTGAATGGTAAATAGTGAATAGACTGAGCTATCCACGACTTACCATCGGTTCATAGCGCTCTTGCTTGTTTCCTGTTACTTTTCACTTGTCACTGTTAACGTTCACAGCAGGGAAGTGTGTTATGCCCAAGAATCCTCAACCCGTCTATTACGGCGAATACCTCTCGCTCGACCAGTTATTGACTGCGCAGAATCCGCACAGCCCGCGCTATGGTGCTGAAGCGCATGATGAGATGTTGTTTATTATTGTGCATCAAGTGTATGAGCTCTGGTTTAAGCAAGTCCTCCATGAACTGCGTTCGATTCATCGTTTGTTTCAGCAACCTGAGCTGGGAGATGCCGATTTATACATGGTTGGACACCGGTTGCAGCGAGTCTTGACGATTCAAGATTTGATGAATGACCAAGTTGGTGTCATTGAAACCATGACTCCGCAGGAATTCCTTGAGTTTCGCGACTACTTAGTGCCAGCATCCGGATTTCAGAGTGTGCAATTTAAGGAACTCGAAATCATTCTGGGACTCACTCGCGGCAAGCGCATTGCCTTTGATCAAGAGTCTTTTTACAACCGACTGAAACCTGCCGACCAAGAGCATCTCGAGGCACTCGAACAATTACCGAGCTTATTCGATTGTGTGGACGCATGGTTAGCTCGGATGCCATTCCTAGAATTCGAGGACTTTCGTTTTTGGGAACATTACCAAGCTGCGGTTACAGACGCCTTCGCTCGTGATGAGGCGACCATTCGAGAAAATTCAGCTAGCGAAGAACAATTGGTTCAGGAATTGGCAACTTTAGACTCCAATCGGAGCATGTTTGAGGCGCTGTTTGATAACAATCGTTATAAAGATTTGCAAAAAGAAGGTTCAGTCCGATTGTCACAGTCCGCTATGTTGAGTGCGCTATTCATTACTCAATATCGCGAGGAACCTGCATTTCAATTGGCATTTCAAGTCATCACTGCATTTGCAGAACTGGATGAAAAGTTGACGATTTGGCGATATAAGCACGCCATGATGGTGCAGCGAATGCTCGGCACGAAAATTGGGACGGGTGGGTCGTCCGGACATGATTATTTACGACGTACCACCGAACAGAATCGAGTCTTCAAGGACTTTTTTGCCATGGCAACGTATTTACTACCGAAAAGTGCACTACCTGATCTACCCGACGCCGTTCGCACTGAACTTGGCTTTGCCCGTTCAAGTCGCCGTTAACGGCGGGGAGCTCCTTTACGCCGAGCCATTGCCAGCGCTTGATGCAAGGCGGTCAGCTGTTGACTGATTTTTTCTGCAAGCCACTCGCGTTGTGCGGGTTCGTCGGCGCGTAGCAAGCGCTGCAGATATCGGCGCGTTTCACGCGGATAATCGAGTGGGTGCTCGGCATCGACATGAAATAGGTCGGTATCAAACCAACCTTTGAATTGATCGCGATGAATATGCATGTCGCTGATCTCCTGCTCGAACTGCTTCAAGGTGCATTCGAGCCGATTGAGTAACTCGACTGACAGTGTCGTTGTCATGTATTCCTCCCACCTCAGCAGCAAGCTTAATCGACTTTACAACTCACGTCAGCAATTTACGGCGCGACGGAACTTTTTATTAGACAAGTGCTCAAATTAACAACGATGGCGTGATGATAAATCCGCGCTCTGTTATAAATCTGTGAACGATTTGAGTCAGCTAAAATAGTCCTTCCGGATACGATATCGGCTGTTGACAGGTTCAGTTCAATCGTGGGAGTATTGAGGCATTATTGCAGCTTTATTATCTGCTGCAATAGCTGCAAGTGTTGATTAAACTCTTTTCGTCACTCAAATAACTGGGATGCTGACGACGTAGTGTTGTTTGCATAAAGTTAAGTCAAATTGGTTGGGAACTATGACCAAAGTAATCAATAAAAGCAAAGTCGCAGCTGCCCTTATCGGTATGTTCGCGGTTGCAGGTAGCGCAAGCGTTGCCGCTCAAGACGTTTCTACGTTGCAAAACGAAGAAGCAAAAATCCACGCGGCTGATGTCCGCTCACAAAACAAAATCGATTCTTTGTATGAGCAGAGCCAAGAGCTGCTATACGAATATCGCGCTGTTGTAGACGAATATGAAAATCTAAAAGTTTACAATGACCACGTGCAGCGTTTGGTCGATGACCAAAACGCCTCGTTGGCATCGTTGCAGCGTCAAATCGATCGTATTGAAGAAACCAAGCAAGGCGTTATTCCTTTGATGTACAAAATGATTGACTCGCTTGAGCAATTTGTGAATTTGGACATTCCAATTCACAAAGAGCGTCGTTTAGCGCGTGTCGACCAACTGCGTGCAGTCATGGAAAACGCTAACGTTACGACTTCTGAGCAATTCCGTCAGATCACAGAAGCATATCAGGCTGAAATGGACTACGGTTCAGGCTTGATTGCATACGAAGGAAAACTGAACTTCGATGGTGAAGAAATCTCAGTTGACTTTTTCCACCTAGGTCGCGCTGCGTTGATGGCACAGTCTTTGGATTTAGAAAATGGCTGGATCTACAACAAAGACACGAACGAGTGGGAAGTTTTGGATGACGCCTATCTAGGCGATCTAACCAAAGCAATTCGTATGGCGCGTAAACAAACCGCCCCTGATTTGATCAAACTGCCTATCTTTGCAGCGGAGCGTGCAGAATGAAACAACTCCTGAAATCCGTAATGGTGGCAGCAGCCTTTACTTTTGCTGCAGGCTCTTCAGTTGCAGCTTATGCACAAGAGCAACAAGCAAAGTCACTTGATGAGCTGTTAGAGCTGGTTCAGCAAAATCGTGCCGCCTCGCAGCGTATCAATGCTGAGCGTGAAGCAGAGTTCACTTCAGAGCGTGCTGACAAGCAAGCTTTGTTGAACCGTGCAGAACGCCAATTGGCCGAAGAGAAGGCACGCGGTGAGCGGTTACAGGCAGAATTTGCCGAAAATGAAATCGCCCTAGCGAACAAAGAGACTGAGCTGCAGAATGCGCTTGGTACTTTGGGTGAGATCGTTGGTGTAGCACGTGGTGCAGCTAGTGACACCATTGGCCGTATCGCAACCTCGATCGTAAGCGCTCAATATCCTGGTCGTGAAGACGTGTTGGAGTCGATCGCGGAAGCGAATGAAGTCCCGCGTATTAAAGAGCTGGAAGAACTTTGGTTAGCATGGCTAACAGAGATGAAAGAGTCTGGAAAAGTTGTCACTTTCAATTCTGAAGTTACATTGCTAGACGGTTCAAGCGAAATGCGAGACGTGACTCGTATTGGCGTATTCAACCTGTTATCTGGCGGCGAGTACTTTGTCTACAATGATACTGCCGAGGAAATTCAGCCGTTAGGTCGTCAACCAGAGGGTTACGTTCTGGCAGCTGCTGAAAACTTCTTAGAAACAGAGTCTGGATACGCGAGCGTTTATATTGACCCGGCGCGTGGCCAAATTCTTGGCCTGGCGACACAGAAAGCGACATTAATTGAGCGTTATCATCAGGGTGGAACAGTCGGTTACGTGATTACTGTGGTCATGTTGGTCGGTCTACTGATCGCTGTCTTCAAGATTGTGTCACTGAGTGCTGAAGGCGCAAAAATTCGCTCACAGCTCAAGAACACAGCGAATCCATCAGAGAAAAACTCTCTTGGTCGTATTTTGAAAGTGTATCAAGAGAACGCGAACACTGATGTTGAGAACCTTGAGTTGAAACTTGATGAAGCCATCATGCGTGAAACTCCGCGCATTGAAAGTGGCGTTAACATCATCAAGATCTTTGCAGCGATTGCTCCTTTGTTAGGTCTATTAGGTACGGTAGTGGGTATGATTGGTACGTTCCAATCAATCACATTGTTCGGTACTGGTGACCCGAAAATCATGGCAGGTGACATCTCGATGGCACTGGTCACGACTGCACAGGGCTTGATTGCAGCAATTCCGTTGATTTTGGCACACGCTTTGGTGCACGGTCGTTCGAAGAAAATCTTCCACGTCCTTGATGAGCAAGCTGCGGGCATCGTTGCTGCGCACGCGGAGAAGAAGGGGTAATCCTATGATTTACCTGGTGGAGCTTTGGGAATCTATCAGGGATTTTCTGGGTACCGGTGGCGATGTCTTGTACATCGTCATGGGGGTG
>DASSWH010000226.1:0-9957 GCA_035705175.1 Pseudidiomarina sp. | reverse complement strand
CTGGATTCGAGTTGGTATCGACTACGGCAATAACTGGGATGCCAAGATTGTTGGCTTCTTTAATCGCGATGTGTTCGTGATCAGCGTCGATAACAAACAATACGTCTGGTAAACCAGCCATATCCTTGATACCACCAAGGCTCTTCTCAAGCTTCGCCATTTCACGAGTGTTGACCAAAGCTTCTTTCTTGGTCAGCTTTTCGAAGGTGCCGTCTTGGCTCTGAGTTTCTAATTCTTTCAAACGCTTGATTGACTGGCGAACTGTTTTCCAGTTCGTCAACATGCCACCTAACCAGCGGTGGTTGACGTAGAACTGCTTACAATTCACAGCAGCTTCTTGAACCGATTCAGAAGCAGCGCGTTTGGTTCCTACGAATAAAACTTTGCCTTTGTTCGATGCAACGTGTTGCAAGAAATTCAACGAATCGTTGAACATAGGAACAGTTTTTTCGAGGTTGATGATGTGGATCTTGTTTCGTGCACCGAAAATGAAAGGTTTCATTTTTGGGTTCCAGAAACGGGTTTGGTGACCGAAGTGCACACCGGCCTTCAGCATGTCACGCATAGAAACGTTTGCCATAATCTTTTTCCTAATGTAGGGGTTATGCCTCCATACATCCCATGCTTCGACCCGATTTCGCGTGTGTCTCTTTGAGCCTACAACGCTGAACCAAGCACCCCGAACCATGTGTCGATGTATGTGTGTGTTTTTAAAGTTCAAATGTTGCAATCGAAATTGCGGGCGCTTTATACCATGAAAACCAATCGAACTGCAAGCAGAAGTGCTTGTTTTTGCGCTTTTCGCGGCGCCTGCAAGCTGCTAAAATATCGGTTCTTTTTAATTATCGTTTTCTATGAGCTCTCCGAGTCCACTTCGACTCGGAGAGCTCTCTGCTCAATTGACGCAGACATCATGAAGGGTTTTAGCGAAGATCATGCCGATTACTATTAAAACAGCTGACGAAATTGAAAAAATGCGCGCTGCAGGTAAGCTTGCCGCCAGCGTTCTCGAAATGATTGAACCGCATATTCAAGCGGGCGTAACCACCGCGGAACTCGATAAAATCTGTCACGACTTTATTATTGCGGCGGGAGCTTACCCAGCGCCGCTCAACTATCACGGTTTTCCTAAGTCTATTTGTACCTCGTTAAACCATGTGGTTTGCCACGGTATCCCCAATGAGAAGCCTCTGAAAAATGGCGATATCATGAATGTTGATGTCACTGTAAAACTCGATGGCTATCATGGCGATACCTCGAAAATGTTTGTGGTCGGTCAGCCCAGTATTCTTGCCGAACGGTTGATTCGCGTGACCCAAGAAAGTCTGTATCAGGCTATAAAAATGCTGAAGCCGGGTATTCGAACCGGTGATTTTGCAGCAGTAATTCAACAGCACGCTGAAAGTCACGGTTACTCCATTGTGCGCGAATATTGTGGGCATGGCATTGGTGCTGTGTTTCATGAAGATCCACAAATTCTGCATTATGGTACTGCCGGTACCGGCGACGTTTTAGAAGCCGGCATGTGTTTTACCATCGAGCCTATGGTGAATGCAGGCAAACGACACACGAAACTCATGCGCGACGGGTGGACTGTACTCACGAAAGACCGTAGCTTAAGCGCCCAATGGGAACACACCTTACTTATCACTGCCGACGGTGTAGAAGTACTGACATTGCGTGATGAAGAAGATTTGCCGCGAGTGATACGGCATTCGGATGCATAAATGATGAACCCGACTTTCGCGCCGTCATGGCAGCGGCCGTTAAGACTCGCAGAAAGTCGGCAACAGCTCGAAGCGCAGCAACTATGGGCGGCAGAAGCGTTTATTACCGCAGACATTGAAACACTGCTACTTGCCCGCAGCGACTGTATTGATAGTTTACTGCAAACACTCTGGCAACAATGTCAGTTTCCCGATCAAGGTTTGGCATTGGTAGCAGTCGGTGGTTTTGGCCGTGGCACTTTGCACCCAGGGTCAGATATCGATCTCCTCTTTCTACACGAACACCCCCTACCCAACGCAATCAAAGAGAAAATAGCGACATTTATACAGTTTCTATGGGATGTGCGACTCGATGTTGGGCACAGTGTTCGCACCCTCGCCGATTGCCGTGAACAAGCCGAGCGCGAAGTAACAGTCGCTACTAGTTTACTGGAGCAACGGCTTATTTGCGGCGACAGCGAACTGGCCACAGTGTTGCAACAGGAAACCTTTCATCAGTTCCCGTGGAGCAGTCGCGCCTTTTACCAAGCCAAGCATGATGAGCAACAACAGCGTCATCTTCAGTTTCACGGTACCTCCTACAACCTTGAACCCAACATTAAAAGCAGTCCGGGTGGTTTGCGTGACATTCAGACCGTTGGTTGGATAGCCAAACGTCACTTTCAAACTCAAAGTGAAGAAAGTCTGGTTCAGTACGGTTTTATGACTGCGGCTGAATTACTCGAACTTCGTGAACAACAACGGTTTCTCTGGCGAATTCGTTTTGCGCTGCATCTGGAGGCTGGTAAAAAGGAAGATCGTTTACTCTTTGACTATCAAGTCGGTGTAGCTCAACGTATGGGTTACGGAAATACTGGCAAAGTTGCTGTGGAAGCGATGATGAAGGACTACTTCAATGCCGTTGCTGCCGTTCGTGAACTCAACGCAATGTTGCTGCAATTTTTTGAACAGGCTATCTTGGGAGCGGATGAGAGTACTGAAACACAGACGCTCGACGACAATTTTTACCTGTACAATCATTGTATTGCTGCGCGCTATGACACTGTATTCGATCGCGATGAGACGCTCTTAGAACTATTTCTGCATGTCGCACGTCACGATTCAATAAAAACCATTCAAGCACATACGATTCGGTTACTCCGTTCAGCTCGACAACGATTACTCTATCCATTATGCAGTCAA
The DNA here is from genome assembly GCA_035705175.1 of Pseudidiomarina sp. Lineage (GTDB taxonomy): Bacteria > Pseudomonadota > Gammaproteobacteria > Enterobacterales > Alteromonadaceae > Pseudidiomarina. The sequence goes on along the minus strand of DASSWH010000226.1, from coordinate 7,048 downwards.
CCGAACTGTCGGCGGCTGTTTCTTGAACTCTTAACACTCCCGAAGGGATGCGGACTCGCTTTTCAGTTGCTGCATGAACATCGAATTCTGGCTCACTACCTCCCGCAGTGGGCGCAGATCGTCGGACAAATGCAGTTTGACTTGTTTCATGCTTACACCGTTGATGAACATACATTTCGTTTAGTTCGCAACCTCTATCGCTACACGCTGCCGGAACAAGCTGATGATTTCCCATTATGCTCGCAGTTGGTCGCATCGATGCAGCATCCAGAGTGGCTCTACATCGCAGGTATTTTCCACGATATAGCGAAAGGTCGTGGCGGTGATCACAGTGAGCTGGGTGAACAAGATGTGCGTCATTTTGGTGAACTTCATGAATTACCTGAGCGGGCGACTGAACTCATTGCTTGGCTCGTCCGGCACCACCTCTATATGTCAGTTACAGCGCAAAAGCGCGATATCCATGATCCTGAAGTCGTCCGCGAGTTCGCCCTGACCGTCCAAACGCAGGAACGATTAGATTACCTATATTGTTTGACCGTCGCCGATATTCGCGCCACCAACAGTACGCTATGGAACAACTGGAAGGCCACATTATTGGAGAATTTGTATCACGCAACGACTGCATTTCTAGCCCGTGATGCGAAGACCGAGACGCCATCCGCCGCGCGCGAAATGCGTCAGCGTATCGGCGAACATCAAGCGCATGCAATGGGGTTATTGCTCAGTGCAGGATTCGATGCACAGACAATTGAGGTATTGTGGGGACGCTTTACGGCGGACTATTTCTTGCGCCACCGTCCCGAACAAATTGCATGGCACACGCAGCACATTGCGCGGCTTGAGAACGAAGAGCAGTTACCACTTATTCTGGTCGGCGATGAGAATAATCAAGGCACTACAGAACTCTTTCTCTATCACCAGGAGCAGGACTATTTATTTGCTGCTATTGCGGCGGTACTAGAAGGTCAAAATCTCTCTATCCATGATGCGCAAATTTTGGCGACTCGCGACGGCTATGTCATGGATACATTTGTCGTGCTGCAGCAAAATGGACAACCATTAACCGATGCGCGCCACATCGAATCATTGAAGCAACAATTGCATGACGTTTTGCGCAGCCGACAACCCATGCCTGGGGTAAAACGCCGTTTACCGCGACGTCTGCGAAGTTTTACCGTAGCAACTAGAATTGAGTTTGTACCGACGAAAAATAGACATCGGACCGCATTCGAACTCGTCGCACTTGATCGACCTGGCCTGGTTGCACGAGTTGCACGAGTGCTGCAACAATTGGATCTCAATATTCTTACCGCTAAAATTTCGACGGTTGGCGAACAAGCTGAGGATCTATTTATTGTAACGACACGCCGCCATGAAGCACTTGATGCAGAACAGCAACACGAACTACGGCAGCGAATTATCACTGCTTTAGAAGACGCCTAGAGAAGTATAAGGAAACGTCATGACTGACTTACAACAACGTATTGAAACCGCTTTTGAAAACCGTGCCGACATTAATCCGAGAACGGTCAGCAACCAGCTTCGTAACGATATTGAAGAGGTCATCCACAGCATTGACTCCGGCGAGCGTCGCGTTGCTGAGAAAATTGATGGTGAATGGCATGTTCATCAATGGTTAAAGAAAGCCGTGTTGCTATCGTTTCGTACCCAAGATAACCACCTAATGAATGGCGGAGAAACACGTTTCTTCGATAAAGTAGATAGTAAGTTTGCAGGCTACGACGATGCTCGGTTCCGTGCCGAAGGTATGCGGGTTGTGCCACCAGCTATGGTGCGCAAAGGCGCCTTTATTGGCCGTAACGTTGTATTGATGCCCTCGTACGTGAATATCGGCGCGTTTGTTGATGAAGGGACGATGGTCGATACCTGGGCGACCGTTGGGTCTTGTGCCCAAATCGGTAAAAACGTGCATTTATCGGGTGGCGTTGGCATCGGTGGCGTCTTAGAGCCCTTGCAAGCCAATCCAACCATTATTGAAGACAATTGTTTTATTGGCGCGCGCTCGGAAATTGTTGAAGGCGTAATTGTCGAAACCGGTGCCGTTATATCCATGGGCGTCTATATTGGCCAGAGTACGCGTATCTATGATCGTGAAACCGGTACCATTAGCTACGGACGGGTACCTGCTGGTGCTGTTGTCGTGCCCGGAAACTTGCCTTCTGCCGATGGTAAATACAGCCTGTATGCCGCCATTATCGTCAAAAAAGTCGATGCAAAAACTCGCGAAAAGGTAGGTATCAATGCCCTACTTCGCAGCGTTGATTAGCGAGTGACATGAGCTAGTTGCGTCAAATATCCGCAGAAAATCAGCAGGAACCGGTTGTGTAATCACAATCGGTTCCTGACTGTGCGGGTGTTGGAAACTTAATTGCGTTGCGGCTAATAACAATCGTTGCATTGAAAAATGTTCGCGAAAGAAGCGATTGTGGCGACCATCACCATGATTGGTATCGCCAATAATCGGGTGACGTAAGTGCGACATATGCCGACGAATTTGGTGTTTGCGACCGGTGAGCGGTTCGATTTCCATTAACGAATAACGTGATGTTGCGTGCTTCTTACTCACCGCAAACGGTAATTCGATTTGCTGCACACAACGATATCGCGTCACCGCGGCTTGTGGCCCTTTGTCTGGATCGGCTTGTGCATCGGCAATTTTATCGAGTTCTTCTCGCAATGGATAATCCAGTTCGCCGTCGCCCAAGTACCCTCGCACTACCGCATGATAGCGCTTCTGCACAAGCCGCTGTGTAAATTGTTCGGTGAGTAGTCGTGCGGTTTCGGAGTCCTTTGCAAACAGTAAAATTCCAGAGGTAGGTCGATCCAAACGATGGACCGGATATACGCGCTGACCAATTTGATCACGAACGCGCTGCAACGCAAATTCCGTTGCTTCTCGCGCTAACCAACTGCGATGAACGAGTAAGCCACTAGGTTTATCGATCGCGATCAGGTACTCGTCATGAAAGAGTACCTCAAGTTCTGGCTTCATACTGGATTCATTCGCACTGTGATTAACAATCTTCGGCCAGCGGATCAGCACCACTCAGCAAAATGTCAAACTCGCGTAAACTGTCGATCAGTCCCTCGTGATGTTCGAGTCGATCACGGTAGACATGAGTCGCCATCGGACTCACTGCAATATTTGCTGGTAATGGGTGCTCACCATCAACCAAATCCCACATGCGCGGTACCATGACAAATTGAAGCCACTGATGGAAATCGAGCATATCCATCGCAAAAGGCTGATCACTCGCCAATGCTTGTGGTGGTGGGAAATGACTTTGCCAGAGACCGAGACTATTTAACTCGGCTTCAATTCGCTCCAATAATCGAGCTGCACGTTGACGTTGGTCCATGACTACCTCCACGACCCGTTAATCGTTATAATGCCGCACATCTTTCAAGAAAATCATCCATGTTGCAAGTTTAATGAGCCAAACAGACCATCTTTCACTCCTCCCAGACCTCCTAGAACAGAGCGGTAGTGTCTACCATATCTACGATTGTGGGCGTCGGTTAGAAGCCATTACGGAGGCAGATTTTCAATCCATCTGCGCACAACAGCAAGCACACCCATACCCTTTCCAGAACCACGCTTGGCTGGCGATCGAGTTTTGGGATGCAAAGCAAGCCGCTGCGGAACATTTTCTCTGGTTTCTGAAGTTGCCGCTCGATGAACGTGGCTTAATCAGTTTAGCCGCTCAGCAAGCGTTCGTTGCCAGTGTGCTGACATTATTAGGACAACAAATTACTGGTGCACTAGATGCGCAACAAGAGCAAGAGCTGCAGCAATCCCCCTACTTATTCACGCCAACCGAAACGCAACGTGCCGCGCTTTATGCGCAGCTGTCGGCGCGTCATCAACAAGCTCCGTCTATCCACTTTGAACTCGCGCAGGAACAATTACGTTCTGCGGAGCCAGAACTTTGGCACAACATAGGTCTGCAAGGTTTACATGATGTAGCTGCGCGCCTGAATCAGGATCCGCTGACCTGCACCGCGATAGCAAACCATTTCACTCACTACCCTCCGGCACTGCAAAAAGCACTCGCCGAGGCACTCGAGCATCAACGGTTACCGAGTGCACTAGCTGAAGCTCTTACTCAGGATTTGATCGCGTTAGCAGCGCCAGAATTACACAGCGTTGAACATATTTATCGCTTACGCGCGCTTGCTAGTCAATCAAAGCAACCCGCTACGGCAGCGCTGATTGATCATGTTCTGCAGCACCCGAACACAGACCAACTAGTCTTAATTGGACTACGCTTTTGGTCAACGCTGATTGACCAAACCGCGTCGCAGCAACCGGATCAGTCGCGCTTATACCGCTATATCCACGCTCTTGCACAGCTACAACAACAGCCGCTGTTTAATGCATTAATGACCGATTTATTGCGCTTACCCAGTGTTCGTCCCTATGTACTGATGTTGTTGCAACGCCATGACCTGCCAACCGCTGTGCAATCGGCTTGGCAGGAGTTCATTGCCGGAGTCACTGATGCTCGCTGATGTCATTCTCTTATTGGGTTTATGTTTTGGCGGCTACTTGTTTTGGCAGGGACGGCGTCAAGCCGAGGCAGCGCAACAGCATGCTCGCCGCTACTGTCAGCAAGAAGGACTGCAATTTCTAGATTTAGCCTGGCAAGCCAGCCGACCACATCGCTGGGGTCGGCGGATGGGTTGGCAAAGTCGCTACAATTTTGGCTTTTCGAGTGATGGTGAGAGCCGTTATGAAGGTGAAATTACGCTGTTAAACCTGAGTCTTCAACGCGTCTCCACACCTCCTTATCGACTCCCTACTGAGTAGAACTGGTAGAAGAGCCGAACAAACGTCGGCAGCAGCGCACCCAAAAATCTTTATACATGACCCAGTCGGCCGCCAATGAATAAGCCGGATATTTAAATGTTGCGGGCTTATTATGTTCGAAGCCAAAATGACCTAGCCAGGCAAAACCGTAGCCCGCCAGTGGTACCCACAGCAATGACCACCAATTTTGCGTCCACAACGCATAGGCAATAATCAGCAACACTAACGTGCTACCAATGTAATGCAAGGCCCGACAGCGCGGGTTCGAATGCTCAGCCAAGTAATAGGGATAGAATTCTGCAAAATTCTTAAATGCCATGCGTATTCTCCTCGTTCGCTACTGTCGCTGACTCTCTTTCCGCAAACAACAATTCGCCTAGTATAGAGCCAACCTGTACCGAGGTGATTTTTCGATAACCATGCTGCTCAAACAATGGCAAATAGTGTGGCTGGGTAATGTAGACTGCAATGCCAGCTGAGGTTTGATCCTCTTCGAGTAATTGCCGTGCAGCACGCACTATAACATCACCCCAGCCCTGCTGTTGATAGCGCGGATGAACCGCGATGAACGCCAGCATGTGATAATCATTCTCTGGCATGGCCGCTTGAATTAACGCTTCTTTCTCAAGTAATTGACGGGTTGAGACATAACCGGCCGTTAACAGCATCTTGAGGCGCCAATGCCAATAACGACCTGGACCAAAGCTTTTCCCAGGCCGAGTTAAACACGCCACACCCACGAGACTCTCGCCATCGAACACGCCAACCATAGGTTGAGCAGCTTCCCAAAAAGCCGCGAGTTCCTCACGAATAGCGGCTCGTAAGCGCTTCTCATAATCAGCTTTGTCCGCTTGAAACAATTCCATAAACAATGGATCGTCATAGTAAGCTTGGTACAACAATGAAGCAGCGATCTTCAAATCTTCTGCCACTAAATACGAAAGTTGTGCTGTGTCTAACGCAGCGGGAGATGTTGTTGTCATTGTGTGTCCCGATGTTTTTATGTCGTCTCAGAATGCCTGATTTGTGTCCAAAATGCGATGGCTTTTCATGACTCTTCACCGTGGCTTTGCAATCGCGGTGTTACCTCTTGGATAAACGCCTCGAGAGAGTCTGCTAACACTTCATGTTGCCCCTGACCAACCCATTCCAAACCGACTACACCCGTTTCATTGTCAACGGTCAGCAGCAAGTCGTCAGCTTCCTCAGCGAGTCCGATGAATAGCGAGGGTGACTGCTTCAATCGCCGCTTCATTAAAATATGGCCGGCACAGTTCGCCAATAGTCGCTCGCCATCTTCACTACAATGAATGTGTAACAATTGCAGTGGATGATGATTCCAATCGACCGCTAGATCGCCGGCAAACCAACGTGAATAATAGTCCGCAAAATCGGACTGAAATGGCATTTCTAGTGCTGCAGCTAAATCCTTAAAATTCAACGGATGGGTCTGCTGAACCGGCTGCCAGATCACATAATCAGGATCATGATCCCACGGCTCGCGGTAAATCGGCGCATCCCAGTCGTCTTGGCGCTCCACCAGTAAGGGTTTATTGTGTTCAGCGTAAAGACCGACATAGCGGTCTATTAACGCATCAAGAGCAGTCGTGATCGACATCCTGAATTCCCTCGTTACTACTTATGGTTACTATGCTCTGGATGATGTCCAAATCAACTAGCATCTCATTCCGGACACCGTTACAATATTCGGCTGCGTTTAGCCTAGCATAAAACGCTTCAAACATGACTTGAATAACCAACAAGCAACCGTTCGTGCGATTTAAGGAACACCATGACAAACCCTCTCGGCCATTTGTCTTTAGGACAGCCGACTCAGTATCCAGACCATTACGATGCAACTCTGCTACAAGCGGTGCCTCGACAGCTTAACCGTGAGCCATTGGGCCTCAATGCTGAGCAATTACCGTTTACGGGTGTGGATTATTGGAATGCCTATGAAATGTCATGGTTGAATCAACGAGGTTTGCCCCAAGTGGCCATTGTTGAATGTCAGGTTCCGATTGTGAGCCCTAATCTCATTGAATCGAAAAGTTTTAAGCTTTACCTCAATAGTTTTAATGAAAGTCGCTGGGATACGTGGCAGCAAGTCCAAAAACAACTCGAGCAGGACCTGTCGCACTGTGCGGGCGCAACCGTTCAAATTCAATTGCTAGACCTCAGAACGGCCAGTGGGGATGGATTTGTCGATTTGCC
>DASSWH010000225.1:0-6352 GCA_035705175.1 Pseudidiomarina sp. | reverse complement strand
TTTCAGACTTGAGGCCTGCGTCAACTAACACGACATCACGGTTAATCGCTACGACAGTACCTTTTACGATAGAACCTGGGCGAGTTTCGACCGTTTTCAGGCTCTCTTCAAACAGTTGTGCAAAATTTTCTGACATATGTGTTAACTACTTTTAGTTAAGTACGTCCACCAAGCAATCCAGAAAGGCGGGGTTGTGAAAAATAATCTGCTCGCATCCTTACGGCAGACAGCTAAGCCAACAGCGTCTAGGCTGTTTTCTCAGAATGTGAGAGCTTGCCATGGGCAAACTCTAAAATTTGGTCCACGACTTCTGCAATCGTCAAAGTCGTTGAATCTACAAACAAAGCACCCTCGGCGGCCTTTAAGGGGGCAACCGAGCGATTGGTATCGCGTTCATCACGCTCTTGGATTTCGGCGATTAATTGGTCAATTTTAGCAGGTATTCCCTTTTCCAGCAATTGCTGCTGACGGCGACGCGCGCGTTCTTGAGCGCTCGCGGTCAAATAAACTTTTGCAGCAGCATCTGGGAATACAACCGTCCCCATATCGCGACCGTCGGCTACCAAGCCTGGCAGCTCTTTAAATGCGCGTTGGCGGCGCAACAGCGCCTCTCGAACACGCGGTAAAGCCGCGACTTTTGAGGCCATATCGGCAACTTGTTGAGTTCGAATAGTCATGGTGACGTCTTCGCCCTCAAGAATAATATGTGTCAGTGCTTTCTCAGACTCAACCTCAAACTTAACGTCTAAGTTGCTGGCAAGAGCAACGAGACTCTCTTCATCGTCAGGCGCGAAACGATGATGGATAGCCGCTAGCGCTAACACCCGATAAATCGCACCGCTGTCGAGTAAATGCCAGCCAAGTTTTTCCGCCAAAATTTGGCTTACTGTGCCTTTGCCAGCCCCGCCTGGGCCATCGATTGTAATTACCGGAATGTTGGTCGCCATGCTGTCCTCTATAAAATTGAAGCGCCGCAATTATACGGATTTTTACAAAAAATGCACGTTTAATCGAAACTTGGGAGGTGAAGGCTAACGGTTGTTAATGACAGAATTGCTGAAACTCGATGAAAAAATCTGGATAGGTTTTGCGACAACAGCCGGGATCACGAATCGTTACACCCGTCTCAGAAAAGCCCAGTAAAGCAAAACTCATCGCCATGCGATGATCATCATACGTATCGATAGCCGCATGAGAGAGACAGGCAGGTGGCGTAATGCGGATGAAGTCGGCCCCCTCTTCTACCACTGCGCCAACTTTGCGTAATTCGGTGGCCATCGCTGCCAGTCTATCGGTTTCTTTAATCCGCCAATTCGCAATATTGCGAATCGTTGTAGGCTCATTCGCGAATAGCGCTAGCGTCGCAAAGGTCATCGCTGCATCTGGGATCGCATTCAAATCGGCATCAAATCCACGAATATGACCACCAGCCACGTCAATGTAGGTATCAGCAATAGTAACATTGCCGCCAATCGCACGCAGATGTTCGGCAAACCCAATATCACCTTGAATACTGGCACTGCCGACACCGTGCACGCGCAACGGTCCGCCACCTAGCACGCCCGCAGCCAACCAATAAGACGCTGAACTCGCATCACCTTCTATCCAATATTGTGTCGGTGAGCGGTAGCGTTGACCACCGGGGATCATAAACTCATGTTTGGTGATGCGATGCACTTCGATACCAAAACGCTCGAGCATCGCTACCGTTAGTTCAATATACGGCCAAGACACCACAGTACCGGTTAGGGTCAGTAAGCTCTCTTGTGGCAAGAGCGGCAACGCCATCAGAAGTGCGCTAATGAATTGACTGGACTCACTACCATCAATATTAATTCGTCCACCTTGCATGCCACCGCGAATCCGTAACGGTGGATAGCCTGCCGAAGCGCCATAATTGATGTCTGCACCGGCTTGTTGCAAAGCCGTCACTAAAGCCCCGATAGGCCGTTCTTGCATGCGTGCGTCACCGGTTAGTTCAACCGACTGCTCCATGCTTAACGAGCAGGCTAAAACAGCAACCAGAGGTCGCATAGCGGTGCCAGCATTACCGAGATAGATGAGGTCAGGAGTCGTGCGCCAATCTCCACCCCCCCCAGTCACTCGAACTGTTGTGGGAGTGTCCGCATCCTGCTCTACGGCAATTCCTAGAGCTCGCAATGCTTCGAGCATGCGCGCGGTATCATCACTTCGCAACAGGTTCGTTAACTCTGTAACTGCACTTACACCACCTTCAGACGAACATAAGGCCGCCATCAGCAAAGCCCGGTTAGCAATACTCTTCGAACCGGGCAACTGAATATCTCCGGCGCATTGTTGAAGTCCTTGCAGTTTCAGGGTTTCCATAGCGACCGACGTTAGAGTAAGGTTTCCATTGCATCGATAAAAGCTTGATTTTCGTGTTTCAAACCGATGCTGACACGTAAGTGCCGCGGTAACTCATAGCCCGCAACCGGACGCACAATAACTCCCTGCTGTAGGAGTTTTTGATACAATCCGGTTGCATCATCACCCACTTCAATCGTGAGAAAGTTCCCATGTGACGGAATGAACGGGAGTTGATGCTGTTCACAAAATGCGACAAATTGCGCCATTCCTGCATCGTTGACCGCAACCGATTCTGCCAAATAATCGTTATCGTCGAGCGCAACCTCAGCAGCACGCAAACTTAAACTATTCATATTGAACGGCTGACGAACACGATTCATTAAATCAGCCAGATCAGGATGTGTAACCATAAACCCAGCACGAAGCCCTGCTAAGCCGTATGCCTTTGAGAATGTACGACTGACCACCAGATTCGGATATTGTTTGAGCCACTCCAACGATGGCGCTCGTTGTCCTGCAGGCACATACTCATAGTAGGCCTCATCGAGCACGACCAACACATTATCCGGAACCTTGGCAATGAAAGTAGCCAGTTGCTCTGCAGTTAAAAACGTTCCGGTTGGATTATTCGGATTCGCAATAAAAATCATTCGTGTGCGCGACGTAATTGCGGCTGCCATCGCATCGAGGTCATGTCCGTAATCTTTTGCTGGCACTGCAATACCTTTCGCGCCTAATGCCTGAGTAACCAGCGGATAAACAACGAAAGCATGCTGCGAGTAAATTACTTCATGCTCATCGTTTACAAAGGTACGAGCCAACAGCTCCAGAACATCGTTAGAACCATTACCGAGCGTAATCTGATTCGCCTGCACACCGAATTTTTCAGCTATTTTGGCTTTTAAATAGAAGCCATTTGCATCCGGGTAGCGCGCCAGTCCGACTAACATTTCAGTCAGCGCAACTTTAACTTTCGAACTTAAACCCAATGGATTTTCGTTCGAAGCCAATTTCACAATATTCTTGATACCGAGCTCGCGTTCCAGCTCTTCAATCGGTTTACCCGCCTGATAGGGGCTGAGATTACGAATGCCAACATTGGCCAGTTCGGTCGCGTTAAATGTCATGATTACACCTTGTTATTCGTAAATCGTTTATCGAGAAAGACTAACCTTTGGCTTTTTCGAAATCGAGCATAAAATCAAGCAGCGCATCAACGCCAGACATTGGCATTGCATTATAAATGCTTGCGCGCATACCACCGACAAAGCGATGGCCTTTGAGCCCGACCAAACCCGCCACTGCGGCCTGCTGCAAAAACTCGCCATCTAAACGGTTATCCGCAAGTAAGAAAGGTACATTCATAATAGAACGATAGTCTGGATGCACTGGATTCGAATAGAAATCAGATTGATCAATATAGTTGTAAAGCTTCGTTGCCTTCGCATGGTTCAATTGTCCCATCGCTTCGACGCCACCTTGTCGTTTCAACCATTGAAACACGAGCCCCGACAGATACCAGGCAAACGTATTTGGGGTGTTGTACATCGAGCCATCTTTTGCTTGGACGGTGTAGTCCATAATGGTTGACGTATTGCCTTGTGCCCGCCCCAGTAGGTCATCGCGAACAATGGCAATGGAAAAGCCTGAGGGACCAATATTTTTTTGCGCACCAGCGTAAATGATACCGAATCGATTCACATCGAGCGGTTCCGACAAGATATTTGATGACATATCCGCAACCAGCGGTGTATCACCAATATCGGGGACCGTATGTAACGCAATTCCATCCACAGTCTCGTTTGGACAATAGTGAAAATAGGCTGGAGCGTTGGATCGTTGCCACGATTTTGAATCACTAATAGCCCTGCCCTGTGGGGTCTCTATGGTCGCACCCACGACATTCACGTGAGCAACATATTTTTGTGCTTCGCGAATCGCAAAATCAGACCAGGTTCCACAATGTAGGTAATCCACAGTTGCGTCTGGTGCGGCAATATTCTGAGGTACCGCAGAGAATTGACCGCGACCACCACCGTGCATAAAAAGTACTCGATAATGAGCAGGAATTGACATTAAATCACGGAGATCTTGTTCAGCAGCTGCGGCCATCGCCATAAACGCGGGATCGCGGTGACTTATTTCCATCACCGAGATGCCGCTATTACGCCAACTCCGGAATTCTTCCTGAGCCTGTTGCATGACCTCAGCCGGCAGCATTGCCGGCCCCGCAGAAAAATTAAACGGGGCACTACTCATGCGATTTAATCCTCGTTTTTGTCAGATGTTGCGTCGCTATCTGTCATGTCATCGGCGGCGTCATTTTCATCAATCATTTCTGGTTCTTCGACCAAATCCGCTGGATCAACAGGCTCGAGAGCGACGGTTTCAGCATCTTCATCGATTTCATCAATTCGCTGCATACCGACAACTTTCTCATCGCCCGTGGTTCTGATGAGTCGCACCCCTTGAGTATTTCGACCGACTACAGACACTTCACTGACTCGAGTCCGCACCAAGGTTGCGCGGTCGCTAATCAACATGATCTGATTATTCGCGACAACTTCCATCGCTCCAACTACAGCGCCATTGCGCTCGCTCACCTTAATCGATACAACCCCTTTGGTCGCACGGCTCTTCGCTGGATATTGACTAATGGGTGTACGTTTACCATAGCCATTCTCGGTGACTGTCAACACTGCCGTCTCGGTTTCGTCTTCACCCAATTCTGGCTCACGTCGAGGCACAATCAACGAGACGACGCGCTGACCTGATTCCAAGCGAATACCGCGAACACCTGTAGCTGTGCGTCCCATAGAACGAACTTGATCCTCGCTAAAGCGAACGACCTTGCCGGCGTCCGAAAACAACATGATTTGATCGCCCGCACTGGTTAAATCGACACCGATCAGTTCATCACCATCATTGAGGTTGAGAGCGATAATGCCACCATTACGTGGTCGTGAATAATCGACTAACGGCGTTTTCTTAACCGTACCGTTGCGCGTTGCCATCACCACAAATTTATCTGCTGGATAATCACGCGTCGGCAGTATTGCGGTGATACGCTCTTCAGCTTCAAGTGGCAATAAGTTTACAATAGGACGGCCACGCGAAATACGCGTCGCCAACGGCAGTTGGTAAACCTTCATCCAGTAAATCCGACCGCGCGTCGAGAAGCACAGAATAGTGTCATGGGTATTGGCCACCCAGAGTCTCTCGACGAAATCTTCGTCTTTCATCTTCGTCGCTGACTTGCCTTTACCACCACGACGCTGAGCCTCATACTCGGTCAACGGCTGATACTTCACATAACCATGATGTGACAGTGTTACGACGACGTCTTCCTCGTTGATGAGGTCTTCCATGCTGATATCATGCATTGATGCGGTAATCTCGGTACGACGCGCATCACCATAATCGGCTCTAATTTTCTCAAGTTCTTCGCGAATCACTTCCATCAAGCGGTTGGAGTCATTCAAAATCAGCAACAGTTCTTCGATTTGCTGCAGCAGATTCTTATATTCTTCTAGGATTTTCTCATGCTCAAGTCCAGTCAACTTGTGCAGGCGTAAATCCAAAATCGCTTGCGCTTGTTCTTCGGTGAGATAGTACTGACCGTCGCGAATTCCAAACGCAGGATCCAAGTGATCAGGACGCGCAGCGTCAACACCAGCGCGCTCCAACATAGCTGCCACGTCACCTAACAACCACGCTTGTGCAGTTAAGCCAGCTTTCGCTTCCGCTGGTGTGGGTGAGCGCCGGATCAGCTCGATAATTTCGTCGATATTGGCCAGCGCAATAGCGAGACCTTCGAGGATATGTGCACGCTCTCGCGCTTTACGCAATTCATAAACCGAACGCCGAGTAACGACTTCACGTCGGTGACGAATAAAGCATTCGAGCATATCGGTAAGGGTAAACAAACGCGGTTGGTTGCGGTCTAATGCCACCATATTGATACCGAACACCACTTGCATTTGGGTGTTGGCATACAGGTGGTTCAGCACCACGTCACTGACTT
>DASSWH010000224.1:0-7491 GCA_035705175.1 Pseudidiomarina sp. | reverse complement strand
CCCTGTAGTCCGCGACTTGTTACCGCGAGTCGGCCGTCAGCTGATCACTTATGGTTTTAGCGACGACGCCGATGTGCGCGCTTCGGATTATCAACAATCGCGTGGCCAAAGCAGTTTCACGGTGCACCGCGCTGGTCGTGACCCGCTGCAAGTGACGGTTAATTTACCCGGCAAGCACAATTGTTTAAACGCATTGGCAGCCATTGCCGTTGCGACTGATGAAGGCATCAATGACGGTGCACTCGTGCATGCGTTAACTCAGTTTGAGGGTATCGGTCGGCGTTTCCAGCATCTCGGCTCATACTCATTGCCGAGTGCGGATGGTGAAGGTGATGTGATGCTGGTGGATGATTACGGTCACCATCCCTCGGAAGTGGCGGTAACTATAGCGGCTGCGCGAGCAGGCTGGCCAGAACGACGCTTGGTGATCGCGTTTCAACCGCATCGTTACTCACGGACGCGTGACTTGTATGACGATTTCGTACAAGTACTCGCGCAAGCCGATGTGGTGCTGTTACTGGATGTCTACAGTGCCGGAGAAGCACCTGTAGCTGGCGCTGACAGTCGTGCATTAGCGCGGTCATTACGGATGCGCGGTGGCAACAAACTCGAACCGATTTATGTGGGCAGCCAAGCTGAGTTAAAGCAAACCTTGGCAGACTTGCTGCAGCCTGGCGATCTACTGTTGGCACAAGGCGCCGGGAATATCGGTGCTTTGGCACGCGATCTTGCCGCAACAGAACTTCAACCTGAACAGTTACGTGCCAGTGCAACGCAGCAAGGAGGCCACGCATGAAACAGTATGGCAAAGTCGCGGTTCTGCTAGGCGGTCACTCTGCTGAACGCGAAGTGTCGTTGCGATCTGGTGCTGCGGTGTTAGGTGCGTTGCAGTCTCAGGGCATTAATGCCCATGCATTTGACCCAAGTGAGCAACCACTCACGGATCTGGTCGAACAAAAATTTAGCCGTGCCTTTGTGGTGCTCCATGGCCGCGGCGGTGAAGACGGCACTGTGCAAGGCGCGCTTGAGTATCTGGGCATTCCATATACTGGAACCGGTGTATTGGGATGTGCGCTCGCGATGGATAAAGTGCGCACCAAGCAAATTTGGCAAGCACAAGGATTACCAGTTGCGGAAAGTTCTGTGATACGTCGTGGGCAAACCGTGGATGCGGCAGCGCTGTTACGCCAGTTAGGTGGCAAAGTGATGGTGAAGCCTGCACAAGAAGGTTCCAGTATCGGCATGAGTTCCGCGAATACACCAGAAAGTCTCACGAAGTCGCTGCAGCTTGCGCACGATTATGACACCGAAGCGTTGGTCGAAGCTTGGCTGGCGGGGCCTGAATATACGATTAGCATTTTGGGCGAGCGCGCATTGCCCTCGATTCGTTTGCAGACCACCCATGAGTTTTATGACTATGCAGCGAAATACCAGGCCGGCGATACCCAGTATCACTGCCCAGCTGGACTGTCACCCTTACAAGAGCAAGCCCTGCAGCAACTCGCGATCAGTGCCTTTCGGGCGGTCGCGGGACGAGGCTGGGGGCGCATTGATGTGATGTGCGATGCGTTCGGTGAATTTAAGTTGTTAGAAGCGAACATGGTACCTGGCATGACTGCCAAGAGCTTAGTGCCCATGGCGGCACGGGCGACAGGTTTAAGTTTCGAGCAACTGGTACTAGAAATCCTCGATTTTAGTTTGACTGAACACGAGGATTAAGGTGGCCGCGGTACGTTGGCAATTTTGGTTCGGCCTCACGTTTTTTATCTGCGTGGTAGCGGGAGCCATCGGTGGCGGAGTTTGGTTGTACAACACGGCGATGGATGCCAACGAAGTACCGTTAAAACGGTTGGTGGTGCAAGGTGATTTGAAGTACGTGACGCCAGCTCAAGTGCGCACCGAATTGCAAGGTGTCGAACTTGGTAGTTTCTTCTCTGCGAATGTCGATGACATTCGGCAGCGAATTGAAGCCATGGCATGGGTACGCCGCGCCTCGGTTCGCAAAGAGTGGCCTGATATTTTGCAGGTCTATGTAGTGGAACAGCGGCCACTGGCGCATTGGAATGCGGGACAACGCAGCGATGCGATGGTGAATGAAGATGGCGAGATTTTTCGCGCAGATAAAAGCGTGCTGACTGGTGAGTTGCCTTATTTGGCCGGTCCTGAGCATGCAGTTGATGAGACCATTGAGGCTTATCAACAAGCGCAAGAATTGTTGCAGTTGAACGGCCATAGTGCGGTCAGTCTGCAACTGAGTGAACGCTTTGCGGTAACCGTTATTTTGGCTTCAGGTGTTGAATTGCGCTTGGGGCGTGAGGGATTACTTGAGCGGATGCAACGCTTTATTGATTTGTATCCGCGGATTGTCGAGCACAAGCAGCAACCGATTGAATCGATTGACTTGCGCTACGACACCGGAGTTGCAGTGCGCTGGCTGAATTCGGGAAACGATAATAAACAGACGAATAAAAAGTAGAGAGTAAAACATGTCTAAAGCAGCAGATCGGAACATGGTGGTTGGTCTCGATATCGGCACAAGCAAAATTGTGGCGCTGATTGGCGAGATTATTCCCGATGGTGATATCAGTATCATCGGTGTCGGAGCGTCGGCTGCACGAGGCATGGACAAGGGTGGGGTGAACGACCTGAACTTGGTCGTGCAGTCCATTCAACGGGCAGTCGAAGAAGCTGAGTTGATGGCGGATTGCCGCATTGCGTCGGTTTACTTAAATATCTCTGGACGCCACATTGCCTGCCAAAATGAAAGCGGCATGGTGCCAATTAACGAAGCTGAAGTGACACAAGATGACGTCGACAGTGTGATTCATGCCGCCAAATCGGTACCCATTGCGCAAGAACGCCGCATTTTGCATGTGTTACCACAAGAATTCGTCATTGATTCACAAGAAAGCATCAAGAGTCCAATTGGTATGTCGGGCGTGCGCATGGAGGCTAAGGTACACATCATTACCTGTGCCAACGATATGGCGAAAAATATTCAGAAGGCGGTTGAGCGCTGTGGCCTAACCGTCGATCGATTAATTTTCTCCGCATTGGCGTCAAGCTATTCGATTTTGACTGACGATGAGAAAGATTTAGGCGTGGCCTTGGTGGACATGGGTGCCGGAACCATCGATATCTGCATATACACCGGTGGTGTGTTGCGTCATACCGCCGTCATTCCAGCAGCGGGTAACCAAGTGACTAGTGATATTGCGAAGATTTTCCGTACACCATTGAATCACGCTGAAGAAATTAAGACCAAATATGCGTGTGCCCTGCGTGACATGGTCAGTAAAGACGACAATATCGAAGTACCGTCGGTCGGTGGACGGCCATCTCGGATCATGCAACGCCATATCTTGGCTGAGGTCGTTGAACCGCGTTACGGCGAACTGTTTGAGTTGGTGCGTGATGAGATTCAACAAAGTGGACTCGAAGACCAAATCGCTGCCGGTATTGTGATGACGGGTGGCAGTGGCCGTATGGAGGGGGCGATTGAATTTGCGGAAGAGATTTTCCAAATGCCAGTCCGCTTGGGTGAGCCGTTGGGTATGCAAGGTCTGAGTGACTATGTACAGGATCCAACCTATGCCACGGCAGTTGGTTTGCTGCGCTATGGACAAGAAGATGTAGTAGCTCGCCAGAAAGAAGCGAGTGGTACCAATGTGATGGGCCTATGGAAGCGCATCCACGGTTGGTTTAAGGGCGAATTCTAAGGAGTCGTAAGAAAGGCTCAAAAACCACAGAGATTTTGAATTTGGGGTAGTACAATAAGCAGGTAAAGGAGAAACAACATGTCTGAAGTATTTGAAGTTGTAGACAATTTTGACGCAGATGCAGTCATTAAAGTGATTGGCGTTGGGGGCGGCGGCGGTAATGCTGTCAAACATATGATTCATGCCAATATTGAAGGTGTGCAGTTTATTGCTGCAAACACGGATTCGCAGTCATTGCGAAACCATGGTGCACATATCACCATTCAATTAGGGAACGACCTGACCAAAGGTCTCGGTGCTGGGGCGAATCCTGAAATCGGACGCCAAGCAGCTGAGGAAACCCGCGAGCAGATCAAGCAACAGTTGCAAGGTGCGGATATGATTTTCATCGCCGCCGGCATGGGTGGCGGTACCGGTACTGGTGCAGCGCCTGTGGTTGCTGAAGTCGCGCGTGAACTAGGCATTCTAACGGTTGCAGTTGTCACCAAACCATTCCCATTTGAAGGGAAGAAGCGGATGGCGATTGCGGATGAAGG
This sequence comes from Pseudidiomarina sp., assembly GCA_035705175.1. Lineage (GTDB taxonomy): Bacteria > Pseudomonadota > Gammaproteobacteria > Enterobacterales > Alteromonadaceae > Pseudidiomarina. The sequence goes on along the minus strand of DASSWH010000224.1, from coordinate 3,236 downwards.
AATCGCTCAGTTGGCTCGCTACGTTGATTCATTAATCACCATTCCGAACGAGAAGCTGCTAAAAGTTCTCGGTAAAGGTACCAGCTTGTTGGATGCATTCAGCGAAGCCAACAATGTATTGCTGGGCGCCGTTCAAGGTATCGCTGACTTAATCACGCGTACGGGTCTTATCAACGTCGACTTTGCCGATGTTCGCGCGGTGATGCGTGAAATGGGTACGGCGATGATGGGAACTGGTGTGGCTCGTGGCGAGGATCGCGCGCAAGAGGCAGCTGAGATGGCGATTAACAGCCCACTGTTGGAAGATATCGATCTTTCAGGTGCTCGTGGCGTATTGGTCAATATCACTGCCGGTATGGATCTCAGCATTGAAGAGTTCGATATCGTCGGTAACACGGTCAAAGCTTTTGCGTCTGAAAACGCGACGGTCATTGTCGGTACCGTCATTGATACTGAAATGTCTGAAGAGCTGCGGGTGACGGTCGTTGCAACGGGCATTGGTGCTGAGCGTAAACCAGATATCTCACTGGTCAATAACCAAGCTCAACAGCCGCGTCGAGAATCACTCTATGGCCGCTCCAGCGGTGGTTATGAAGGTGCCGCAACAGCGCGTCAGTTAGTCGAAGACGAAGACTATCAAGAACAAGTGGAAGATGAAGTGGTAAAACCAGCGGCAAAACCGAAAGCCGGTGCAGGTAAAGATATGGATTACCTCGATATTCCTGCATTTTTACGCCGTCAAGTGGACTAAACCACACTTGATCGCGTAAAAGAGGGATAAAAGGCCTGAAAAAATTGCGGTTTTTTCAAGTTTTGGGTAAACTATTGCGCCTTTTACTGGTCAGATGACAGGTGAGAAGAAGCTGAAAGATGATTAAACAACGTACGATTAAGCAACCTATTGCAACCACGGGTGTGGGTTTGCATAAAGGGAACAAGGTCCAGTTAACACTGCGTCCGGCACCTGCAAATACAGGTCTGGTGTTTCGTCGTGTCGATCTGAATCCTGCTGTAGATATCGTCGCCAATGCCGAATTGGTGCGCGATACGCGTATGTGTACCTGTTTAATCAATGAAGACAATGTGCGCGTTTCCACAGTGGAGCATTTGCTCGCTGCTATCGCCGCCATGGGCATCGACAATCTGATCATTGAAGTCGACAGTCACGAAATCCCGATCATGGATGGCAGCTCTCATCCATTTATCTACCTGCTGCAGAGCGCCGGGATTGAAGAACAGTCGTCTGCCAAAAAGTTTATCCAAATCAAGCAACCGGTTCGTGTTGAAGACGGTGACAAGTGGGCGGAACTACTACCCCACAATGGTTTCCGCATCGATTTTGCCATCGACTTCGACCATCCGGCCATTGCTGACACCGGTCAGGTGTTTAGCATGGACTTCAGTACCAAAGGTTTCGTGAAGCAAATCAGCCGTGCCCGCACGTTTGGCTTTATGAAAGATATCGAGTACCTCCGCGCCAACAATCTGGCGCTGGGCGGTAGCTTTGACAATGCTGTGGTACTGGATGAATTCCGCATTTTAAACAGCGAAGGGTTACGGTATGACGATGAGTTCGTCAAACACAAAATTCTCGACGCTGTCGGTGATTTGTACATGGGTGGTCACGCTATTTTGGGCCACCTGCGTGCATTCAAATCAGGCCACGCTCTGAATAACATGCTGCTACGCGAAGTCTTGGCAAATCAAGAAGCGTGGGAGTTTGTGACCTTCGAGGAAGCCGCGGCGAAAGCACCTATCGCGTTCCAACCGGTTACCGCCTAAACACAGTAAATTGTGAATAGTGAACAGATAATAGAAAAATATAGATAGGCCAGCGTTCGCTGGCCTTTTTGTTTTATTCACTTACCTATTCACTATTCACTGTCACTTTTCACTGTTACCTGTTCACTTTTCACCGTTATTTTTCGTATTTGGCTGCTAGCGCGAGTAGTTGTGAGCGCAGTGGCTCCTCGCACTGTTCAGCCTGTTCCCTTAATTGTCTGACGGTATCACTCAATGAGTCGCTGTTTGCGGATTGCTTGCGTGGTTCTGGTGCAGCTTGTTTGGTCGTGGGGGCGATGCGTAGTTCAAGTCGTTCAACTGCAAGCATAGCTTCATTGCGAAAATACGTTATAATGCGGCTTTGTTGCATTTTCAATCGCGTCGCGATGGCGGCCGATGAAACTTGCATGATTAGGGTTTGTGCGCGGACGTTCAGAACCTGACAATGCTCAGACAACGGCGATAACTGCAGTACGTGAAAACAATCACGTAATTGCTGTTGCCAGCGTTTGTGTTGCTCGGTAAAGTCAGCAAATTGCTGAAGCCGTTGACCATCGAGCACATGTTGTAGGGTACGGGGTCGAGAGCGAGCCATAAGTTTCAAAGCAACGAGAGATTGCATGAGTCTAACAGTCTTCTATCGAGGCACCAAAGTAAAATTCGGATTCGAGCTGACGCGGCGCCGACTCCTGTCTTTAGCAGGATTGGCGACTTTAGGTGTATTGGCTCTGAGTAAACCCTGGGAATACAGTGGGGTGGATCCAGAGGTAGCACGCACGAGTATCAGCGAAGAGCAAGTTCGGCTGGCAGCGCAATCCAAAGCGGTTGCACAGCTGAAGGACGAAACCGAGAAAAAGCTGGCAGCGATGACCATTTATCTGGGTGAAATGCAGGCGCAAATGCGTCGGTTGGATGCCCTGGGTCAGCGTCTTGCAGCGGTGGCAGAGCTCGATAACGGTGAATTCGAATTTGGTGAACAGTCGCCATCACCGCTGGTCGGTGGACCAGAAATTTCGATAACGGAAGCGCCGCGCGTGGACGGCCGCGATGTGATCGACCAAATTGATCGCATGCTCGACCAGCTCTCCGATAAACAAAATCAGCTATCCCTCCTTGAGTCTGTGATGATGAGTCACCATATCTCTGCAGAGAGCTTTGTGGCTGGCCGCCCAATTGATTCCGGTTGGATGTCGTCGCAGTATGGTGTGCGGAAAGATCCGTTTAATGGTACGCCGGCCATGCACAAGGGTCTCGACTTTGCCAGTTTAGAAGAAAATGCTGGTGTTTATGCAACCGGTGCAGGGGTAGTGACCTGGTCTGGTGAGCGTTATGGCTACGGCAAGCTCATTGAAATTGACCATGGGGGCGGCTTAAAAACGCGCTATGCCCATTGTAAAGAATTGTTGGTGAAAGAAGGCGATGTTGTCACACGCGGGCAAGAAATAGCCATACTC
>DASSWH010000223.1:0-4887 GCA_035705175.1 Pseudidiomarina sp. | reverse complement strand
TCCACGAGCATGTCACGCTCTCCGATAGCGACACCGGGTAGAGCCTGTTCGACAATCTGATGTAAATGCTGCGTGGAAATCTTACTCAGATTGAGCAGATGTCCGAGTTGCTCATCTTCGTGCTCAAAATGCTCGTAAACCTGCCGCAACTGCCGAAACTCAAAATCCGACTCGAGCTTCGGTTCCGCCTCATTCCATTCCTTCTCCCAGTGCGTGGCTAGCACCATTAGGGGCCATTGATTGGATTTCGCCTCCGCGAAGATATGAAATAGCGCTTGTAAGCTCAGTGAGTCAATCCACTGCGCATCATCCAGAACAATTATCACCGGAACTTGCGGGGAATCCGCTTGCTTCGCATCCATAAATAAGCGCAACACACTCAGGGTTTTGTCAACCAGCTCTCGTACCCGTTCTATCTCGAGTTCAGTGATACTTTTGTCGGCATTCGCACGCTCTAATTGACGCGCCTTGTACAGATCGAATAGAGATAACGCACTACCGACCAAACCCACCGATGCAATGTCCGCAATGATGGTACTAAACGTTAGCGACGCATCAATATTGACCTGCCGACGATTGCGTTTGCGCAGAATGGGTTCAGCGTTTGCGGCCAAATTTTTATCTTGCGCCTCAAACGGACTGACAAAACCAAGATCATTACGACGCGAGGGAAATGGAAAACGCATCGCCCACCACAGCCAAGGTATATCCGCCGAGTCATTCTGGATTTTTGGTTGTAGCGAGAGGTTTCTGCCGACCGAGAGTTGCGGTGGCCAATAAGCACTGCTCATGGATTCACTCTGCGTCTCTTCAGCAGCAATACACTCATAAAACTGTTGTACTAAACGCGTTTTACCAAGTCCCGTCTCACCCAAAATAACTGCCAAACGAGGACTCCCCGCTCGAACGTCCTGCCAAATAGATGCGAGCGAGTCGAGTTCTTGATCTCGACCAATAAATACACGTTCCCAAGATTTAGGCATAGTTACTGTATTGATTCGTTGTTTTATCTATGGGTATACCGCAGCTGTGCCTGAGTTTCAATGCATGAGGTCGATCAAACCGAGTGCTCAACACGCTGGCCGCGGGTGATTTCACCGACCTGCTCGAAGCGGATGGGGAGTCCCATGGCGGTAAATAAATTAGGTCCATCTTGCAGGTGGAAGTGCAGATGTGGTTCGGTTGAATGACCGGTGTGACCGCAGTTGCCGATGCGCTGACCTTGCTGCACGTGATCACCAACTTTGACTGGAATTGTTCCCTTGACGAGGTGTGCGTAAAAGCCGTACTCACCTTCAGCATGTTTAATAATGACATGATTGCCAGCAAAATGGCGGCACAAAAAATCCATCACAGCAAAGCCCACCAATGGGGCGGGGCCAATGTTGTCGACCATCGCAACCACTTCGCCATCAGCGGCGGCAAGAATTGGCTGGTTGTAGCAAAAATAATGTTGAAGCCGAGCTCCGCTCTGTTGATGCCGCCGGAATTCCGCGTCTGCTTGCACAAAGTCATAGGCATAACGCTGGGTCAACACGTCCCACGAGTGCGAGGTTGCTTGCGTTAAGCCACCATTAAACACGAGCCATTCGCCGTCGAACGGTAAGCGGTAGCTGACCTTGGTTTGATACTCAGCAAACTCTTCTTCACGTCCTTTTATGCGCTTAGCAATGCGCGCCTGCCCACCGAGTTGCTTGAATTGCTGAATCAATTGCCATGGGTTTAGTGACGACAACAGCAGCGATGGATAAAACGTGACGATCATGGCGTACTGGGAACCATGTCGAATAGGACCAGAGGTAGGCCAATCGGCGGCTGGGTGGCGTTGCTGCTCAGCTTCTGGCACTCGAGCCTTTCTTAACCAACCCGCTATCACAAAGTACAACCCAAGATAGATCACCATCGTCCAACCTCGTGCGAGCGTGTAATCAAACAACCCGCGCACGCTGTAGTCGATGGCCAACATAATGAGCAATGCTGCAATGATTGGGGAATACCAGTTACTGAAGCGGTCAGTCCAGTGCTTCTGTTTAGGTTGGGTCTCGGTGGTCATAGCTGGCTCTGTTTCTGGAAAGTGAACGGTTGCTGGAAAGTGAACGATGAATAGTAAACAGATACTAGAACTGTAGGTAGGTTGGAGATTTGGAGCAATAGTTTGCCGTTAGTTGATTGGCAAGCACCATATATTGATACTATGATTACCATTATTTGATACTTTTGAGGTCTTATGTCAGGAGCGTCCTTTCACCCGCTGGTTATTGACCGGTGTTTAGCGCTAATTAAAGCCAAACTCAAAGACCAAGGAGTGACCTACCAAGACATCGCAACGCTCATGGACGTGTCAGAGAATACCGTCAAGCGCATGCTAAATCAGGACGACATCAGTTTACAACGATTGCTGTTATTGGCTGATTATTGCCGCATCGATGTTGCCGAGCTGTTGCAAACGGCGCAGCAAGAGCATGGCCAACATCACTATTTTACGCCGCGACAAGATCAAGCTTTTGCCGAAGATTCGGAACTCTATGAACTGTTTGTTCAACTGTTTTTCTTACGCAAGAGTGCAACGCAAGCAGCTGAGCAACTGGGATTCAACCCAGTGACCTTGTATCAGAAACTGCGGCTGCTTGAGGATGTCGAACTCATAGAACTTGGCGTAGATAATCATATTCGCTTTTTGGTCGAGCCACCTCTGGGTTTCGCTCCAGATAGTTTGGTATTGCGACAAAGCATTGCTGAGCACATTCAACGTGCCAGCGAACGTTTACTGCAACCCGAGCGCGATGTCCGTGAACTGTTGCTGCTCAAACCTCTTCATTTACCACCGAGAGCACATCAACAGCTGTGCGAAGACATTATTGCGCTGGTCGACAAATACGCCGAGTTCTCCGAGCTCTATCATCATGGTACCGATACCGAGCACACTTACGAACTCGCGCTCGCTCTGCTCCCCAAACGCTAGTCGCGCACTATTGTAAGTTAATTTGAGCGAAACATTACGAATTTGGCTGGATCCAGTGCTCTGCAATTCCGTTATATCCTAAGTCAGGAACTTTATGGTGAATACTTGGGAGTATCTATGGACTTGCAGCAGTCCCAATTTGGGACTATCATTTAGCGATGAGAATTATCGCATTATCTACGCTACGGCGATTTTGGGAAAATTCTCCGCAATATAAAGACGCGAAAGAACCCATTTTGGCGTGGTTTAGGTTTGTATCACGGGCAGATTGGGATTCTCCTGCGGACGTTAAACTGGACTTTAAGAGTGCAAGCATCTTAAAAGATGGACGTGTGGTTTTTAATATTGCCGGCAACAAATATCGGCTCGTTGTGTGGATAAATTATTCTTATCGCGTCGTATATGTTCGATTTATCGGTACCCATACACACTATGACTGCATCGATGCAAACACTATTTAATGTTCAGTTGGTATGAAGAGACGGTTATGGATATAAAACCCATTAAAAACGAGACTGATCACCAAGAAGCACTTCGCGAAGTTGAGCGGTTGATGATGGCTGCTCCCAATACGCCCGAAGGTGACAAGCTCGATATTTTGGTCACGTTGATTGAAGCATATGAACGGAAGCATTTTCCAATGGACCTTCCCGATCCAGTCGAGGCCATTAAGTTCGAAATGGAACGTAAGGGCCTGACTGTTAAAGATCTTGAGCCTATGATCGGCAAAAGCAATCGGGTCTACGAAATACTGAACCACAAGCGCTCATTGAGTTTAAAAATGATCTGGAATTTACACCAAGGTCTTGGCATTCCAGCAGCAGCACTAATTAAACCTAAACGCTCATGTTAGTTTCTTTCGCAACGATATTGGCTAGTCGGGTAAGTAGGCCATCAGGTCGCCGGGCTGACAATTCAGCGCACGGCAAATAGCTTCCAGCGTACTGAAGCGGATGGCTTTGACCTTGCCGGTTTTCAGCAACGACAAGTTGGTCATGGACACGCCCACCCGCTCTGATAACTCGGTTAATGACATCTTATTCTTAGCTAGCTCAACGTCGAGATTGATTTGAATGCTCATTTCACCTTACCTCTGCGCACGTTAAACCACCTCAACGGTTTGCTCACCACGCCAGAAATGCACGGCGAGCAGCAGCATCAATACTGGGAACAAGAAGATATTGGCGATACCTAGAATCACGGTGAACTGGAACACTGCCATGATCAACACACCACATGCGAACACTTTCATCAGCATGCTGAGCTCAGCGAATCTAAGCAGCAGTGCAATGGCAAACACAAAGGCCACTGCCGCGTATAAGAAGAGAATGACCAAGCTGGCAATCAATACGAACTCGATGAGTCCTTCGCTATAGTTGGCTAATAGCCCCATCGACAATGAGATATCCACTACTACCGTCAGATGAAATAGCGCCACCAAGGCTGCCATAACGAGCAGTGCGACGGCCGCTAACCCGCCTTCGATTTGATGTTTAAACGATTCACGCAGCGCCAAGTAAACAAACACCTCAAGCGCACCAATAATCACGAACAAGACATCCCAAGCATCAAGCGTGGTGATGTTATCCACAAAGCCGCTCTCGTAATTGTCGATAGCGAGACCAAACACACCGAGCCAATAAATGGGAAACAATACAGCCAAGGCCAAAGCTGCCATACCCGCAAACTGATAGAAATTCGATTTCATGGTCTGACTCCAAATTGGAAGTGCCAGCGCTCATTGCGCCATGCGAACACCCACAAGATAGATCCAGATTCAATGATATGCAACGATTATTTTATGTTTATCGTAAAAATTGTGACGGTGAACTATGTCCAAATGAAGTTATTCGCGTCGAGTTCGGTTTCACCTCGAAAGCGGTAAGCGACTAACTTGCCGTGTTGACCTGTGACCGTCCAGTCGA
>DASSWH010000222.1:0-2137 GCA_035705175.1 Pseudidiomarina sp. | reverse complement strand
GGTAAAGATGACTCGGATCGATTAACTCATCTAATAATATCGGGTATTGTGCGAGTTGTTTGGTAATCCAAGAGCTCGCTCGACAGAGCTTAATGAGCTGCTCACGGGCGCCAATATTTTCTAAGAGAAGTTCAACATAAGCCGTTCTCGACATAATTTGCTTCAACACAGCGAATACCCGCTCGGTGCTGGTTACTGCATCTACATCACGGATCAACTGCTCGAGTAAGATCGGCACAAGTCGAGCGAGTGCTTTACGCCCACGAGGGCCACTACCACGTCGACGACTTTCTTGCCGTAGCTCACTCACACTCGACCAGATGTGGCGGACTGATTCCGCCGCTAAACCACGATCGGCCAGAACGTCTAACGCCGTCTCGTCGTCGATCATGTCCTGCCAGAGAATCTGCAAGTCACCCGCTTCTTCGTCTTCTGCATCAGGATCACCGATGACGGCTTGAAAATGCTGATGTATAAGCTGCATGTGTCGCTCAGTTTGCTTAACGAGCTCCGACCAAGTGCAACCGAGCATCCGAGCAACCTGTAGTTGTTCGGATGGATCGTTCGGCAAAGTCTGGGTTTGTTCATCATTGCGTTGCTGTAACACGTGTTCAACCGTCCGCAGCCAGTTATAACCTACCACGAGTTCCTCGACGTGCTCAGCAGGCATCAATTCCAATTCAATGAGTGCCTGATAGGCTTGATACAATGAAACACTTTGTAGTTGACGCTGCTGCCCACCGCGAATCAACTGGAACGACTGGACAATAAACTCAACTTCGCGAATTCCGCCAGGCCCTAACTTGATATTGTTGCGAACGCCATGCCGACGTGTCTCTTGAGTGATTAGCGACTTCATCTTACGCAGCGCATCAATGGCGGAGAAATCAATGTAGCGGCGATATACAAAGGGTCTGAGCAATTGCATGAGCTCTTTGCGATACCGTTCTGGAGCACCAATCAGGCGAGCCTTCACCATGGCATAGCGCTCCCAGTCGCGCCCCTGCTCTTGATAGTAATGCTCAAGTGCGGACAGACTAGCAACCAGTGGACCCGATTGACCAAATGGTCGTAGCCTCAAATCGACACGAAATACTCGTCCATCCGCTGTGACGGTATCCAACAAGTGAATTAGTGCCTGCACTAATTTGGTAAAAAACACACTGATTTCAATAGGTTTACGTGGGTGATCGGTTTCACCTTGCTCGGGGTAGGCAAAGATCAGGTCAATGTCCGAAGAAAAATTCAGCTCGCCGCCACCGAGTTTGCCCATACCAATCACCAATAGCGGCTGGGGTTCACCTTGTGCATCTCTCGGGGTACCAAAACGTTCGGTGAAGCGCGGATACAGCCACGCAATAGCCGCTTCGATAAGCGCATCCGCAGTCTCAGTTAAGTGTGCGAGCATTTCTGCAAGACACAGAGAACCTGTCAAATCAGCGCCAGCCAGTTGCGCATACCAGCGCTGTCGCAACAGTCGTAGTGTTCGTTGCGCGTCAGTTTCATTATGACAGTTGGCTAGAGCCTCATACACCTCATCACGATAGTCTTCGAATGCTGGCGCATGAACGCGATCATGTTGCCAAACGATGGCGTCTGGTTGTTGTTCCAGAACCCTCGCAATGAAAGGACTGACCTCACACAACCATTGGCGATCTCGAACGTCCTTTGTCATTCACTTATCCTTAGCTGACTCAGGTTTCCCAGTAGGGTTCTTGCTTCAATGCCGCTCGGCGTGAATGTTCAAGCGCAAACAACAAGGTCTCAAGTTGAATCGATTGCCAGGCTAATAATTTTTCTGTGTTGACCTCATCAGTATCTTTGATCGCTTCACGCAACAATTTCAAAGCCATGATTTCGCGAATTCCACGCACCATATCTAACCATGGAGCGCGAAATTGCTCGCGATCTTCGGCTGGAAAAATAGATCCGACACAGTAGCCAAGTTGCAAAGAGCCTTGCAACGGCGATAGTTGCTTCAAATAATGCTCAGCCCGCCATTCTTGATCCCGCGCAAACGTTTCGGCGACCACCTGCCAATCTTCACGGAGTCGTTGGGTTGCCCACTGCTGTAACGGAGCGTTCATCGACTCATCGTGACGAGGTTGCTCAAAACATAATTCACCGAGTTCCAATA
>DASSWH010000221.1:0-2913 GCA_035705175.1 Pseudidiomarina sp. | reverse complement strand
GCAGCAGCTTCGCGACAAAGGTATCGAGTTTGCCTATGTAACCTTGCATGTTGGCGCGGGTACGTTTCAGCCAGTGCGTGTGGATGTCATTGAAGAACATGTGATGCACAGCGAATATGCCGAAGTTCCAGCGGAGACGGTGGCAGCTATTCAAGCGGCTAAAGCGCGTGGGAATCGTGTGGTGGCAGTCGGTACGACATCAGTACGTTCGTTAGAAAGTGCTGCTCAGGCAGCAGGATCCGAGTTGATTGCACCATTTTTCGATGACACCTCAATATTTATTTATCCCGGCTACGAGTTCAAGGTTATTGATGCGATGATCACCAATTTCCATTTACCCGAGTCGACATTAATCATGTTGGTATCGGCGTTTGCAGGTCGTGATGCCGTATTAGCGGCCTATGCCGAGGCGGTACAAGAGCGTTATCGCTTTTTCAGTTATGGCGATGCCATGTTTGTGACGAAGCAGAACGGCTAGGGTATACTTGCGCCTCTCGGACTGTTTTTCCGTGTTTAACTCGGTGATGAAATGAAATTTGAACTCTTAAAGACCAGCGGCAAAGCACGCCGCGGGCGCATGACATTTGATCGTGGTGTGGTTGAAACCCCAGCGTTTATGCCAGTGGGTACAGCGGGTACCGTAAAAGGGATGAGCCCAGAAGAAGTGGCCGCTACCGGTGCGCAAATCTGCCTCGGTAACACCTTCCATTTGATGTTGCGTCCTGGCACCTCAATTATTAAGCAGCACGGCGACCTGCACGACTTTATGAATTGGGACAAACCCATTCTCACCGATTCCGGTGGTTTCCAAGTATTCAGCCTAGGTGAACTGCGCAAAATCACCGAGGAAGGCGCGACCTTTCGGTCGCCAATCAACGGTGAAAAAATTCTGCTGACCCCAGAGAAATCGATGGAAGTGCAACGTGATCTGGGCGCTGACATTGTGATGATTTTTGACGAATGTACGCCACACCCAGCAACCGAGGAGCAGGCGCGTACTTCGATGGAGTTGTCATTGCGTTGGGCACAACGCTCGAAGCAAGCGCACGGCGACAATCCGTCAGCACTATTTGGCATTATTCAAGGTGGCATGTACGAAGCGCTACGCAGCGACTCATTGAACGGTCTTACCGAGATTGGCTTTGACGGTTACGCCATTGGCGGTTTGAGTGTAGGTGAGCCGAAAGAAGATATGATGCGGGTGCTGGATCATATCGCCCCGGAAATGCCAGCGGATAAGCCGCGCTACCTCATGGGTGTGGGCAAACCGGAAGATCTGGTTGAAGCGGTACGACGTGGTGTCGATATGTTTGACTGCGTAATGCCAACGCGAAATGCTCGCAATGGCCATTTATTCGTAAGCACTGGCGTGGTGAAAATTCGTAATGCGGTACATCGTACTGATACTGGACCCTTGGATCCAGAGTGTGATTGCTACACCTGTAAAAATTACTCGCGCGCTTATTTGCATCATCTGGATCGCTCCAATGAAATGCTCGGTGGTCGGTTAAACACGATTCACAACTTGCACTACTATCAGAAAGTAATGCGTGATTTACGTGAGGCGATTGCAGACGATCGCCTCGAAGCGCACGTCGCTGAATTCTACGCGAAACGTGATATGGACGTACCCGCGCTTAAATAGCGCGGGCAATATCGATAACGTAAGGTTTGATGCCAGCGAAGAAGAATTCGACCGCAATCAGCATCACAATCAGACCCATCAAGCGCATGAGAATCTTGGAGCCGCTGCGGCCGAGTTTCGCGAGCAATTGACGACCACTTGCCAAGACAATGGAGGTGAGCACACAGACCACAAAAATAGCGACATACATGCTAATGGAGCTACCTGGACCAGTGCTGGCTTGATTGGTCAAGATAACCATAGTGATGGCACCAGGGCCTGCAATCATGGGTATTCCGAGTGGTGTGACAGCGACGTCAGAGCCGAAGTCGCCATCGGTTTCGCCATCGACGCGCTTCGGTACGGTGCGGCCACGCAACATTTCGTAGCCCATGACGAAGAACAGAATACCACCGGCAACGCGGAGTCCGTTGACGGAGATGCTAAAGAAGCTAAAGATCGCTTCACCGAGTAGCGCGAAAACACACAATGCGATAAAGGCAGTGATTGAAGCGCGCATCGCCACCCAGCGAGCTGCTTTGGGTGTCATTGCCTCAGTCAACGCAATATAAATAGGAATCGCCGCGATCGGGTTGATCATGGTGAACATAGAAGTGAACTGAAATAGAAATGTCTCGAGCATTGTAGACTCCGCCAATATAGCGCTTCGCTGGGGTAACGAGCTTAGCTATTGTAACGGGTTATTGTAACGAGAATGTAGGGCAAAGCAATGCATTCACGCGAGTTGCAGAGATTGTCCGAAAGCAAAGAAAAACATGATCTCTCGCTTTACAAGAGGATCTGAACTCGCTACAATTCAGCACCATTTTTAATTGTCGTGGTTAAAATTTAACCAATTCGATAACCAACATCAGAATTTTCATTGAGGTGAGATTTTAATGCCAGTTGTTAAAGTAAAAGAAAACGAGCCGTTTGACGTAGCACTGCGTCGTTTCAAGCGCTCTTGCGAGAAAGCAGGTGTACTGTCTGAAGTTCGTCGTCGTGAATTCTACGAGAAGCCAACTTCAGAGCGTAAGCGTAAGAAAGCCGCTGCTGTTAAACGTCATGCGAAGAAGCTGTCGCGTGAGAACGCGCGCCGCACTCGTCTTTACTAAGACCGCGCTTGATTCTTGCCTGATCGTGTAAACGATTAGAAAAGCCGAATGGGGAAACTCATTCGGCTTTTTCATTGCGTGTTTGCAAGGCTTGCGTTTCACAGTAGAATCGATCGCTCAATTCAAGCGCTGTTCCGTTTAATCAAAAGGACTTCCATGGCTGGTCTCATTCCC
>DASSWH010000220.1:0-12892 GCA_035705175.1 Pseudidiomarina sp. | reverse complement strand
AATTTAGTGAAACAGTATGAGCCACAAAAGTTATTCCACGTCATTGCGCTCGACTCATTGCAGGGTAACGTTTACTTGCCTGAACGCGAATTACGGCATGTCAAGATTGGGCAAACCGCTCAGCTGCGCGTTAGTGCCCTGCCAAACGAAGTCATTCCCGCCACGGTCGAACGTATTAGTCCGATGATCGATACTCAATCCGGCACTTTCAAAGTAGTTCTGAGCGTTGCCAATCCCGAGTTGAGTTTAAAAGCTGGTATGTTTGCAAATGTTAACTTGAACTACGCAACCCGTGAGCAAACCGTCACTGTGCCCCGATATGCACTGCAGAGCCTTGATAACCAGCATACTATTTTTACGGTTGATGCAGACGGCATTGCGCATAAAGTCGATGTCAAAATCGGATTTGAGGATGAAACTCATATCGAAATCATTGACGGCTTGAAAGCCGGTGATGAAATTGTGGTTAGCGGACAATCCAATTTGAAAGATGCTGCTCTGGTCGAGGTCATCCGTCGTGAGCAGCAATCATGAGCATCGTCAGCCTCGCCGTTAAACGTCCGGTGACCATAGCTATGGTCACCCTCGCCATCCTTCTATTCGGTATGGTTTCGCTCGGTCGTATTCCCGTAACTCTGTTACCAGATCTAGCCTATCCAACTTTAACTGTGCGTACAGATTATCCGGGCGGCGCACCCAGCGAAGTTGAACAATTAGTCAGTAAACCTCTCGAGGAAAATCTCGGCACCGTCAAAGGAATCCGCCGCATTGAGACCATTTCCCGCGCTGGCCAAAGCGATGTTGTCATTGAGTTCGCTTGGGGTACCGACATGGATATGGCAAGTCTCGATGTCCGCGAAAAAATTGACTTGGTGGAACTGCCGCTGGATCTTGAAAAGCCTGTATTATTGCGCTTCAACCCTGCAGAAGAGCCTGTTTATCGACTGGCTTTAGGGCTTTCCGAAGGTTCAGAGGGAGCATCAGTTTCTACGTTAAAACGTTTACGAACCTTCGCAGAGGAAGACCTGAAGCGTCAATTGGAAGCGGTTGAGGGGGTTGCCTCAGTTCGACTTGGCGGTGGTTTAGAAGATGAAATTCAGGTTCTTGTAAACGAGCAACGAACCAGTTCATTACAAATCCCGATGACATTGATTATCGAGCGGCTACGTAATGAAAATATTAACCTTTCCGGCGGTCGCTTGGAGTCTGAACGTGCAGAATATTTAGTTCGAACCCTAAATCAATTCGAAAATCTTGACGATATTCGCAATATTTATATCGCGACTCGTGATGGTCAATCTATTCTATTGCGTGATATTGCAGAAATAAACAACAGTTACAAAGAACGCGATTCAATCTCACGCGTTGGCGGGTTAGAAGCCGTAGAAGTATCTCTGTATAAAGAGGGTGACGCCAACACCGTTGCGGTCTCAAAAGCAATTCAGTCGCACTTGCAACAGTTACAAGACGCCAAACTTATTCCGCCGGAATATACGGTAAAACCGATTTACGACCAAGCCGTTTTTATCTCAGCGGCGATTGCTGAAGTGCGTGATGCTGCGATTATAGGTGGCTTACTCGCCATGGTGATCATCTACCTATTCCTGCAGCGTGTCTGGCCAACCGTTATTATTTCAATCGCGATTCCAGTTTCTATTATCGCAACCTTCAATCTCATGCATGGCTATCAAGTGTCACTCAATATGATGTCACTCGGCGGTATTGCTTTGGCAGTAGGTATGCTTGTCGACAACGCCATTGTAGTCCTTGAAAACATTGCACGACGAGCCGAAACTGACAGTCCGGATCAGGCCGCGGAAACCGGAACCAAAGAGGTCGCGGGTGCAATCACGGCCTCTACATTAACTACCATGGCCGTGTTTTTCCCACTAGTTTTTGTTGAGGGGATTGCAGGTCAACTTTTTCGCGATCAAGCGCTGACCGTAACGTTCTCGCTAGCAGCATCGCTTTTAGTTGCATTGACTTTAATTCCAATGCTGTCAACGAGAGGATCGAAACCGCAAATTGAACCGGCTGCAGATTTACGTGCGCCCAACGAATCAACTCAGCCCTTAACGCGCAGACAAAAAATCGGTCACGTGCTGACGTTTCCATTACGTGTTTTATTCCATTACATTCCACTCGCAATCACCATGGTGGTGACCTTGGTGTGGCGTTTATTGAGTCGTAGTTTCTTAGTGCTCACAGCGCCTCTATTAAAGGGTTTCAATTGGCTCTACCAACGTCTTTCAGGCGCTTACGAACGGCTTTTGAAGAGCGCGCTCAAGCAAGCAAAATTCACGCTTGCTTCTATAATTGTTGTTGCACTGGCTTGTTACGCACTCCTACCACAGCTTCCTGTTGCACTGCTGCCGGATATGGCGCAAGGCGAATTCTATGTGGAAGTTGAACTGCAACCTGGCGCTACCATTACGGAAACGGATGCGGTGTTAGCGGGACTTGGCTCTGTCGTCGCGAACGATGAGCGCGCCTCTGCAGCGGTTGCACGTTACTACAGTGTTGCCGGTACCGGCAGTTTGTTGAACGCAGCACCAGGACAGAGCGGCAATCAATGGGGGCGTTTTAACGTCGTCCTAAACAGCGGCTTAGCTGACTCGGAAGAGTCCTATGTCCGCGAACAGCTGCGCACGTTTGCCGCACAGCAACCGGGTGTCATGGTAAAGTTTGGACGGCCTGAACTCTTTAATTTCAGTAGCCCGATTACCATCGAAATTACCGGTTACGATCTACAACTCTTACAACAGTCTGCGGAACAACTTGCTGCCCAATTGAGCGCAGCTGATCGCTTCACAGATATTCGTGTCAACATGACCGACGGTCAACCTGAACTCGCCGTTTTCTTTGACCATGCTCGGCTTGCTCAGTATGGGCTCACCAGTGCCGATGTTGCTGAACTTTTAGCAACCAAAATTGGTGGTCGTGTTGCCACTCAATTTAGTCTGGCCGATCGTAAAATCGATATTCTGGTCCGCAGTCAAGCCGTAGACCGCAATTCGATTCGCGATTTGGAACAGCTGATCATCAACCCGGGTGCTGAACGTGAAATCCCACTTACCGCGGTAGCCACTGTCACGCCGATTGTGGGACCAAGCGAAATCACCCGGGTTGACCAACAACGCACAGCACTGGTAGAAGCTAACTTTACCTATGGCGACCTCGGTGCAGCCGTAGAGCACGCGCAACAATTGCTGGCGGAGAGTTCATTACCTTTGACTATTACCGCTTATGTTGCTGGGCAAAATGAAGAAATGCAGGCATCTTTCCAATCTCTGCAGTTTGCTCTTATTCTCGCGGTATTCTTAGTCTACTTGGTGATGGCATCGCAATTTGAATCGCTATTACATCCGCTCTTCATTCTCTTTACCGTGCCACTCGCTGGGGCAGGCTCAGTATTGGGCCTTTGGTTGCTCGGCACCGAACTGAGCATCATCGTCTTTATTGGTCTGATCATGTTGGCCGGTATTGTAGTGAATAATGCGATTGTACTCGTGGATCGTATCAATCAATTACGTGTTGAGGGTTTTGAGCGTTTCGAAGCGGTTTTCACAGCTTCTCAGAACCGACTCCGCCCCATTTTGATGACTATGCTCACCACTGTACTCGGTTTGTTGCCACTAGCACTAGGATTAGGTGAAGGCGCAGAAATTCGCGCACCAATGGCGATCAGCGTTATTGCAGGACTAGTATTCTCGACCTTACTGACTCTGCTTTTTATCCCTTGCCTCTATCTTTTAGTTGATCGCAAGCAGGTCAAAACCGAGGAGAACCCAGCATGAACGCCGCTGAAATAGGTTCTGCTCTAGCTCGTTGGGCGCTGCGGCGCCCAGTGACAACCTGTATGATTTTTGTGTCATTGGTGCTACTCGGAGCTATTAGCTCACGACTATTACCACTAGAAAAATTCCCGGGAATTGAAATACCCGAAATTGTCGTGGTTGCTCCCTACCCGAACTCGACGCCAGCTGAAGTAGAGCGCTTAGTTACGCGCCCGCTCGAAGAGGCACTCGCGACTTTAAGTAACGTCGAACGAATGAGAAGTTCATCAGATTCTGAAGGCGCACAAGTCTCACTGCAATTTGCATGGGGAATTGATATCAATGCGATTAGCATCGAAGCGCGCGAAAAAGTCGATGCGATTAAACATCTACTTCCAGATGATATCGAACGCGTCCAAGTGCTGCAGTTCAATACCGAAGATATGCCCGTGTTCCAGTTGCGTATTTCAAGTCAGCGTGATTTGTCGAATGCCTACGACCTACTCGATCGCAGTCTACGCCGCCCTATTGAGCGGGTCGACGGCGTATCTCGTGTGACTTTATACGGCGTACAACCGCAGCAAATTGTTATCCGTCTCGATCAAGCTCGGTTACTGAGTCATAATTTATCGGCTGCTGAAATCACGGGTTTATTGCAACGCGCCAATTTCTCGTTGACCGCCGGTTATATTGAAAACGCCAATGAACGAATCTTGGTCAATCCTGTTGGCGAGTTTCAAAGTGAATACGAAATAGAGCAGTTCCCGATTAAACCTGGATTAAAACTTGGCGATATCGCCACGATCGGGCGCGAGATGCCACGTCGCCAAGATGGCCGCCATTTAGACCAGCGCTACGCAATTGGTATGGAAGTATTCAAAGACTCCAGCGCCAATTTGGTGGATGTGTCGCAACGCGTTATGTCCGTCATTGAGGAAATCCGCGATGATCCGCAGTTTGATGGGATCAATCTCTATGTCATGGACGATACGGCTGACGGGGTAACCACATCATTGAGTGATTTGGTGAACGCAGGACTGGTCGGTGCTGCCTTATCCTTTATCGTACTCTTTATCTTTCTGCGTAACTTAGTGACAACCCTTATTGTTGTGCTCTCGGTGCCCATTGCCATGTTTGTGGCGTTGGGTGGCATGTATTTTCTAGGATACTCGCTCAACGTTCTGTCGTTGATGGGGCTCATGCTTGCTATTGGTATGCTGGTCGATAACGCTGTCGTAATCACAGAGAGTATTCAGTACGAACGAGAACAAGGTGCTCAAGGTGAAGACGCGACCATCAAAGGCGTAGGAAGCGTATCCCTCGCCGTCGTTGCGGGTACGTTGACAACAGCTATCGTTTTCTTACCGAATATTTTTGGTAAAAAAATTGACGTCACAATCTTTCTTGAACATACAGCAATTGCCATTTGTTTGTCGCTATTGGCCTCTTTATTAATCGCACAAACGCTGATACCGCTTCTTACCAGTCGGTTGGCAAAACATATGGGTAATGCGTCAGCACAAGCTAGCGCACCGAGAGGTTCATCTGGCTACGAGCGGTCACTCAATTGGAGTTGGCGCCACCCGCGCTGGACTGGATTTATTGCCATACTATTGTTAGCGAGTATTGCGATACCTTTTATCGGTGTCAGTGGAGACTCTGCCCCACAAGGTTTCAATGACCGAATCTTCATCAACTATCGGTTGCATACCCAGTACAGTTTGGCCGAAGTCGAAAACGAAGTTTCGATTATGGAGGACTATTTATATCGCAACCAAGAAGAATTCGTTATTGATGCGGTGTATAGCTACTATACGCCGAATTATGCGATTTCCACGGTACTTCTGAAGCCAGACCGTGAGGGTAAACTGGCGGATTTGATGGAGCAGATACGTACCGGTTTTCCGAAAATGTTACGTAGCCAACCGCAATTTGGTTTCGGCGGTGGCGATGGTGATCAAGTACGGATAACTTTGTCTGGTAATTCAACCGATGTGCTGCAGCAATTAGCGACAGATATTGTCCCCCGTATCGCTAATATTGAGGGTTTCGCTGATGTACAGACCGAAATGGATGCTGGTCAGTTTGAGTTATTAATCCGCATCGATCGCGAACGCGTGCACCGGCTTGGGTTGAGTTCAGCAGACGCTGCTCGAGCCGTTGCAACTGCGCTACGCGGACAACGTTTACGCTCATTTCGTGGTGATCCAAACGGCGAAGTTCCGCTGCGTGTTGCTTTTGATAAGGAGTTGGAGACGTCTCTGTCTGCACTGGAAAACTTACCGATTGCACAAGTCGATGGTCGAGTTCTACCGCTCGCCGCTGTGGCAACGATAGAGAAACAACCACGGTTAGGTCAGATTCGCCGAATCGATCGACGCACGTCCCTCAATATAGAGGCGAATCTGGTTGATATCACCACCAGTGAAGCACGCACTAAAGTCACTCAGGTATTAGAACAATTGGCATTGCCACAAGGTTACGCTTGGTCACTCGACGGGAGTTTCCAGCGGCAACAAGAAGCTGAGAACGTCATGTTGGTGAACACGCTCTTGGCAGTGGCGATGATTTATATCGTTATGGCTGCACTATTTGAATCAATTTTGCTGCCAACGGCAGTGATTACGTCGCTATTGTTCTCGATTGTCGGAGTATTTTGGGCGCTTTTCATAACCGGACAATCCATTGACGTCATGGCGATGATCGGCATCCTGATCTTGATGGGAATCGTCGTCAACAACGGCATTGTTCTGGTAGATAGGATCAATCAGCTTTTAGCCCAGGGACAGAGTTTAGAACGAGCGGTGATTGACGGCAGCGTGAGTCGCTTACGCCCTATTCTCATGACCGTAGCGACGACCGTCTTAGGCCTGGTTCCGCTTGCCTTTGGAACGACTCAAATCGGTGGTGACGGTCCACCCTACGCACCAATGGCAATCTCGATTATCGGTGGATTAGTATTCTCCACCATCACCAGCTTATATTTAGTGCCCTACGCTTACGTTCGCTTGCTGAGCATTCGTGCACGCTGGCGCCGCTTACGGCAGAAAGCGAGTCAAAAAGTTAGTCGAGTAATTGTTGGTTAGCACGCACTAAGTCGGCGGGTGTATCAATACCCGCCGGCGGTGTCGCGATAGCCTCAGCAACGTGGATCCGTTCGCCGTACCACAACACTCGCAACTGCTCGAGTGACTCGATTTGCTCAAGTGGGCTCGGCTCCCAATCGACATAACGCCAAACGAAACCTGCACGATAGGCATAAATACCGATATGACGGCGATAGTCCGCTAAAGCGGCCAGTTTATTCTGACTCAATCCGTCACGTTCATAGGGAATAGGCGCGCGACTAAAATACAACGCATAACCATTTACATCTGTAACGACTTTAACCGCATGCGGACTTAAAACTTCATCTAATGAGTGGATTGGCACCGCCAGCGTCGCCATCTGCGCTTGCTTCTGATTGGCTAAATTATCGGCCACTTGGCGGATGATTTCTGGTGGAATAAATGGTTCATCACCTTGTACGTTCACGACGATGTGATCATCGGCGATAGCTAAATAGTCGATCACTTCTGCAATACGCTCGGTACCAGATTGATGATGCGCGGACGTAAGCATGGCACGACCACCAAAGGTTTCGACTGCCGCGACAATACGCTGGTCGTCTGTTGCTACAATCACTTCAGCCGCACCAGCCGCGGCAGCGCGCTCGTAAACGCGCTGAATCATAGGTTTATCACCTATCATGGCAAGTGGTTTGCCGGGTAATCGACTCGAGGCGTACCGTGCTGGGATGATTACCGTAAAGCTCATATCAATCCGTTCTCCACTACTCAATTGATTTCGTCTGAGGACATTTCTCGGGCTGCCGACAGTAATAACTGAGGAATACCATCGACCACCGGAAATGCTAGTTTTTCACCACGGCACACTAACTCTTGTTGCTCTTGGCGCCACTCTAAACGTCCTTTACATTGCGGACAAACCAGTAAAGCCAAGGTTCTTGGGTCCAAATTCATAGTGATTCCTTATTGCGACCGAACTGCTGAAACTGCCTCGACTCGGCGCTGAAAATGCAACCAGAATGACGGCTTAAATTGTGCTGCTACCGGCAAATAATACCAATGGTCTGGTGCAAACGATTGACACTTTACCGCATCCTTCTCAGTCATCAATATGGCATCTGCTGCGTGCCACGCATCGAAGTCAGCCAACACAAAAGGATGATGGTCCGCGAACGCGTGGTGTCCACTCACTGCTTGCCCTAGATGGCTCAATGTAGCAAAAAATCGATCTGGATTGGCAATACCGGCAATCGCGATTACATGCCCTTCCGGGATCTTAGCAATTGGCTGTCCATCACTGACCCGCCGCCACTCTTGCGTGATCAATTCAAACCGATAAACATCGGTTACCAACGGCTCGAGAGCGCCTTCGTCACCACCATTTTGAACGACAAAATCAACCTCAAGTAGCCGCTTGGTTAGCTCACGTAATGGGCCCAAGGGTAAGAGTTGATGATTCCCTAAGTGACGCTCGCCATCGACCACTACAATTTCAATATCGCGCGCTAAATTATAGTGCTGAAGACCGTCATCACTGACAATAATAGAGATATTTGGATCAATGGATAAAAGCTTCTCCGCAGCACGTTTACGGTTGGGGTCCACAACCATGGTTACCCCGGTACGAAGCACGATAAGACGAGGTTCGTCACCAACCATGGTCGCCGGCGTAGAAGCGGTAACTTGGTGCGGAAACGGTCCGCTGCCGCCATACCCTCGCGCAATAACGCCAGGGCGATAGCCCTGCGCTTGCAGCCACTCGACTAGTGCAATAACCGTCGGTGTTTTACCAGCGCCGCCTACCGTAATATTACCGACCACCACGACTGGCACTGCGATCGATTCAGGCGAATGCTGCAAAAACTGTTGCCGACGCCGATGCGCTATATACCGGTACAACGCTTGTAGCGGCCACAACAACCACAGCACGGGGTGCACACCCACACGATACCAGGCGCGCTGCCACCACATTAGTGATCTTCACCAGTAAACTGTAGCCGATAAAGCTGATGATAAGCACCCTGCGATTCGAGTAACTCCTTATGGCTGCCTCGTTCAATCACTTTACCGTCTTCTAAAACCAGAATTTCATCGGCATTTTCAATGGTTGACAATCGATGCGCAATCACAATTGAGGTTCGATTCTGGCGCAAGCGACCCAGCGCATGTTGAATGTGGCGCTCTGACTCGGTGTCGAGTGCAGACGTCGCTTCGTCGAGTATCAAAATGGGCGCATCTCGCAATAAGGCGCGGGCAATGGCTATACGCTGCCGCTGTCCACCGGATAGCATGACACCATTTTCACCCACCATAGTATCCAAACCTAAAGGCAAACTGTCAGTAAACTCAGTTACATAGGCTTGTTCAGCGACTTCTCGAATTCGTTCTGGACTGACCTTCCCAGCGGCACCGTAAGCGATATTGTTTGCGATCGATTCATTAAATAACGTGACATGTTGCGACACCAAGGCAAATTGCCGCCGCAGGCTCTTCAATTTGTAATCATAGATATCCACGTTGTCGAGCAGGATTGTCCCAGCTTGTGGCGTATAAAACCGCGTCAATAAGTTCGAAATTGTTGATTTGCCACTTCCCGAACGACCAACAAGAGCCAGTGTTTTGCCCTCGCTTACGGCAAAGCTAACCTGATCTAATGCAGGAGAATCTGCCTCATCGTAGGTGAAACTCACATTTCGAAATTCGATATTACCCACCGCGCGCTCAACTACTTTCCTACCTGTATCTTGTTCAATTTTTTGATCAAGTAATTCAAAAATACTCTGCGCGGCCGCAATACCGCGCTGAAAATCACTATTCACTGTAGTGAGTTGTTTTAGAGGACGTAGCAGCATGATCATGGCTGTGAGTATGGTTGTAAAAGCGCCAGCGGTTAATTGCGCAAACATCTCGGGAAAACTGGCCAGTACCAACACCATCGATAGACTGAATGAGGCAATTAATTGGATCACCGAGGTACTAATGGTCTGCGCATTGACCAGCTTCATATTCTGATTGCGGGTGACATTATTGATATGTTTAAAACGCTTTGACTCGCGCTTTTGTCCCTCATACATCACGACAACTTTGTGACCGTTAAGCATCTGCTCGGCCAAAGTCGTGACATTTCCCATCGCAGTCTGGATGCGGCTTGAGACTCGGCGAAAACGTTTCGACACCACGGCCACGACCTTGGCAATCAACGGCCCGATAACCAAAAACACCAGTGATAATTGCCACGAATGATAGAACATCAAACACAGCATCCCAATCACAAAGGCACCTTCTTTGATCAGAATAGACACAGCGCGACTGCTGGCTTCAGCGACTTGCTGCGTGGTATAGGTGATTCTTGAGAGTAGCTCACCGGTAGAATGGCGGTCGTGGAACGCCACCGGTAACTTCATCATATGGTCGAAAAGTTCTTGTCGCATTGTCGTCACAACACGAAAACCGACCCAACTTAACGCGTAGCTGGAAATAAAATTAAAAATACCACGCGCAATAAAGATAACCGGTACAAAAATAGCACCGTAAATCATAATTTGGGCGTTTCGATCGGTCAAACCATCATCGATCAACGTTTCAATTTGTGACAAGAAAAAAGTATCGACGCCAGCATAGCCGAGCATCCCAATGATAGAAATGATAAATGCCACTTTGTAAGGCTTGATATAGCCCATTAAGCGACGAAAAGTGCGGTCCCGCACCTCTGGATTGAGTTGAGAGTCGTTCATTGACAAGGTCATGATCCGAAAACAATTTCGGCTATTCTATACGTTTTTGAGGCCTACTGGCTAGTTATCCCGATCAAACCAACTGCCATTCGCCGCCGACAATGGTTGGTCAATCGACCAATAATAGCCATCTGTAACCAACTGAACTTGGCCTCCTTGTGCTGTATCAAGTAGCGCAATAGCCCGCGTTCGAATACGTTCACGAACCCGCTCATCAACCATTCCGTAGGGATTATTGCGACCACGACTAGCAATCGCAACCGATGGTCGAACGTGGTTAAGAAAATATGCCTCGGACGAACTGTTACTGCCATGATGAGCAAGCACTAAAACATCAGCTTGCACCGGAGCGCTATGAGCCAAAAGGTCACGCTCAGCAGCTTTTTCAATGTCACCGGGAAACAAAATAACCAATTCATGGTAGTTAAATTGAATCACGCAGGAGTCATTATTACGCTGATTATTGTAACGTTGTCGAGGATGCAGTACCCGCCATTGCACGCCACGCCAGGTTCCGGATTGCCCAGCGATACACAAATTGCCATGTGGTGGCGCAGGACCGTACCATCGCAGATGAGGATAAGCATTGTCGATGCTGCCAAAGCCACCACTGTGATCGGTATCCGAATGGCTAATAAAGCCTATCTCAGGGGTCAATCGTTGACTAGCCAGATACGGTAACACGACCCGTGCGGCCATATCTCCGCCGTTCGGCCATTTAGCCCCAGTATCAATCAACAGTGCGTGCCCCTGACGTTCAAGAACTGCCGCACTGCCCTGCTCTACGTCGAGTATCGTGACCACGAGCTGTTGGTCGTAGCCACGTAACGTTTGCATAATTGATACCGACAATAAGATTACGCCGTAACTGATGATTCTGCAGCGCCACTGCATCGGTATCGCAGCAGCAAGTAATACGAGTAAAATTGCCCATGACGGCCACGTTTCGGCGGTTGTAAACCATTGCCAATCACTCTCACTCAACCACTGTAAAGTTGGCCAGAAAAATCGTAATGGCCACTCTGCAAACCACCAAATGAAATGAGTGACTGCCGATAGATCCAGTAATGTGAAAAGCAAACCAACGAGCGCAAGCGGTAACACCCAGAATGCAAATATTGGAACCATAATGAGGTTCGTAAGGGGAGCTGCTAGTGGCAAACCGCCGAACCACAGCAACATGAAGGGCCATAATGCTGCCGTTAGTACGACTTCTAGTCGCCATAGCGCGCGCAACTCGCGCCAGCGACCCGTCACCCGCTGCCAGCGCCACTGCATCCACAAAATAATAGCCACCGCACAAACCGAGAGCCAAAAGCCACTTTTGAGAGGAGCTAGAGGCTCAACCACCAGAACGATAACCACTGCGCGAAGCAAAATACGCCACCCTGGCACGCGTTGCCCGAAACGTCGATGCGCAACAAACACCAACACCATGAGCAAAGCTCGTAGTGTGGCAGTGGCGAAGCCTGCCAACCACGCGTAAAACATGGCCACCATGAGCGCAAACCACCAACTCCATCCTAACGTACTGGTTTTATCACGTCGGTATCGACTGCGTGCAATCCACCATCGCAGGGTTTGAGCAAGCCCGAGCACAGCGCCAACTAGCAGCGTCAAATGGAGACCTGATATAGCGATCAGATGTGCTAGCCCAGTGCGCTGGAATACCTGCTGTTGTGTCTCAGTTAACAGCTGCCGTTGGCCCATCACTAACGCTAACATCACCCCCACAAATGGCAAATCGTCCGTAGCCCTTACCAGATCGTTGTACAGCGTTTGCCGCCAGCTAACAGCCGACAACAGACGCTCGCCATGGCGGACAGTACCAAGTAACTGAATACCCTCTGCAAACAGATATCGATGATAAAGAAAGCTACCTTGATTGCGTGTACCTTGCGGTGTCCGCAGTTTTACCGATAGTAGCCACGTGTCACCTGCTTGCGGTACCAGCTGGTCCTGTTCGGGTTCATACCAGTTCAAGCGTGCGGTCGGCTGATCAATCAATGGCTTAGCGTTGACGGCTACGACTGTCCCTTGTACTTGCCAATAGTCGGCTTCAATGTGCGGTATGGCAGTGACTCGTAATTTAAGTGTTGCGTTGGTTCCCACCGTTGATGATGGTAGTGCAAATTTTAATGCCAAAGTCGCATTGCCAATACCCCAGGTTATACCGCACAATATAGCGGCGAGTAAGGATAGTGTGAAAGCAAGACGGCGGTGCTGGGTTTCTGTATAATTTGGACGAGACATGAGCTGGGTTTGACCACCAATAGCCAATCCAACCGTGACAAGAGTCATGCCGAACAAGCAC